>CALLME010000166.1 GCA_938007945.1 uncultured Caulobacterales bacterium | reverse complement strand
GCATTCCCCGCATTATAAATCCCGTGGTAAGTCGTGAGAAAATGCGCGCCCGTTTTACGCGCCGCCCACTTAGCCGGATAGGCAGGTGCGCGAGAGCGAGCATGCACGATATCAATGTCATGCGCCTCAATAAGACTTGCCAGTTTGCGCGCCAAACGTTGCCACTGAAACGGATTTTTTGACCCAAGCGGGAGCGTATGGTGCATCCCGCCCATGACTTCAATATCGCGCACAAGCGGCCCACCTGCACTCGCGACATGCGGCTTATGTTCCGCCGCTATAAGCGCGCGCGCAACATCAACCGTTGTGCGTTCCACCCCGCCAGCGCCGAGCGCGGGTAAGACCTGTAAAATATTCATGATAATTTTCTCACATCTCTCCATAGCGCAGACGGTCAAAATTGCCTATTGCGAAAAGATGACAAACTTTCTTGAAACAGAGGATGGCGAGCGCCTCGCCTATAAACACCATATGGGTCACGCGGAGACCCCAACATTTATTTGGTGCGGCGGGCTTAAATCTGACATGGAAGGTAGCAAAGCCGTGCATCTCCATAATTGGGCCAAGGCGCGTGACGTCAATTACATCCGCTTTGATTATTTCGGACACGGGGTGAGCAGCGGAGAGTTTACAGACGGCACGGTGACGCGCTGGGCCGATGATGTGGGCCGCGTGATTGACGCGCTAACCTCTAGCGACGTAATTCTAGTCGGCAGTTCCATGGGCGGTTGGGCGAGCTTGTTGACGGCTGTCTCTCACCCACGTGTCACTGCGCTTATACTGATCAATCCTGCTCCCGATTTTACCGAAAAGATGATCTGGGCAGGATGGGATGACGCGCGCCGCGAGATGTTGGTAACGGACGGTGTCGTTTATGAACCATCAGATTACGGCGATCCTTATGCATATTCCAAAGTGTTGATAGAGGATGGGCGCGCACGTCAAATGCTCGACGCGCCAATAAAATTTGACGGTCCCATACGGATTTTGCAAGGCGAGCAAGACAGTGTCGTACCGTGGGAATATTCACAGAAAATTATCGACGTCGTGACCAGTAAGGACGTCCGCTACACCCTCGTCAAGGGCGGCGACCACAGCCTGTCACGTCCGCAAGATCTCAAATTGCTTACCCAAACGGCGGATGAGTTTATCACGCAGTCGTGATGGGCGTGTCGCAGCAGTCATGTTAGTTGGAGTGAAACTTTTGGAGAAAACCATGAAATTTATGACCCAATTTACGACCGCTGCTGCCCTTTCCTTTATGCTAGCGGCCTGTTCTGACGCAAAAGCCCCGAAGGTTGAGGCCCCTGCCGTCAAAGACAAGGCGAGCAAGGCCGCGTCGATGAAAGACAATATGCCAGCTATGGCTACAAAAACAAAAGCGGTACTTATTTACGCTGATTGGTGCGGGAGCTGCAAAGTGCTAGACCCTAAAATTAAAGCTGCACAAGCTGCCCTTGCTGGTGGAAAAATGCCGGGTCTTGAATTTGTGACACTCGATTATACCGATAAAAATGCCGATGGTTTTTACGCACAAGCCGAAGCCGCAGGCGTAGGACCTGCTGTAAAAACCTATCTGGACGGTACGATTAAGACAGGTCAGCTTTTACTCGTGGATGTTGATGATCAAAAGATTGTTGGCAAAGTGACCAAAACGCTAGACGCGCCCCAAATCATGAACGCCTTGAAAGAGGCTGTCTCTGCGTCATAGTCCTAACTGACATAATTTTCAAAAGGTCCAGCTTTGCACTGGGCTTTTTTTATTTTACACACCCTTATGACGAAAGCCCCTGTCCCGCTCAATGAACGCCCGCGCTCTGGCCCTTATTCAGGGCTAAACGCAAATAGTGCGCGGCGATTTCTCACCAAGCAATTTGAACAAGCCGGATTAGAGGATTGCGAGGTGGAGGCCCTCGACTTAGTCATGGCTGCAACAGGACTAAGCCGCACGGAGCTCATCACGCAAGGCACAGAGTTCGTTAGCCCCGAAGCCTTTGATGTGTTGCAAGACTATTCCACGCGGCGGTTATCGGGGGAACCTGTCGATCATATTTTAGGATGGCGAGATTTTTTTGGACGACGCTTTGCGGTGAACTCTGACGTGCTGTCACCACGTCAAGAAACGGAAGAGGTGCTCGCCAAAGGGCTTGAGATGATAGCCGAAATTGCGGCCCCGAAAGTGCTTGATTTAGGCACGGGCTCAGGTGCGATTATAGTGACGATATTATGTGAACATGAGAACGCCATTGGCACAGCGACGGACATCTCTAACAAAGCCTTAAGTATCGCAGGTGAAAATGCCAGAGGCCATTGTGTTGCGAACCGATTGAGCTTGCTCAAGAGCGACTGGTTCTCACATGTTTCTGGGCGATATGACCTTATTATTTCCAACCCGCCCTATATTGATAGCCGTGCAATGGGTTTGCTTCCGAATGAAGTCGCAAAGTTTGACCCCGCGCTCGCTCTTCACGGGGGCGAAGACGGGCTAGACCCTTATCGCCTTATCGCGGCGCGGGCGCAAGACTACCTCGTGCCAAATGGCGCGCTCGTCTTGGAGATCGGCTTTGACCAAGGGAACGCCGTCACTGCGCTATTAACGAAAAACAGGTGGCGGGAAGTGCAACTCTTTCACGATATATTTGGTCAACACAGAATCATGGCGGCACGCTCGCCCTCTTAAATGCCTTCCGACATAACCGCTTGACATAAGAAGGGGCTTTGCTAGGACGTAAGTGTGCGCTGCAGGAACATGACCTGGCCACCTATGCCCAAACATTGCAAATGACGCCAGATGATTGGCAGGGGATTTTGTGTAGTGTGGGGCCTAAAACCCAAGGACTTACCGCTATGAAACGTCAACGCGGCCGTAATCGTAACAATAATAATCGCAATAATAACAATCCGAACCGTTCACTCGATAGTAACGGACCAGACGTGAAGGTGCGTGGCAATGCCAGTACGATTTACGAGAAATATACTCAGCTCGCGCGCGACGCCCAACTTGGCGGCTCTCGCGTCAAGGCGGAAAACCTCCTGCAACATGCCGAGCATTATTTGCGCCTTATGAACGCGCAAGAAGCTGAGAAAAAGGCCCGTGATGAAGAGCGCGAAGCGCAGCAAGCCGCGCGCCGCGCGCAAAATGGTCAAGAGGATGACGGAGACGACAATCAGAATCGTCGGCCGCGGCGCAATGAGCGCCGCCCGAAACACGTCCAATCGACGGACGACGCGTCGGAGGCCAGCGAAAACGATAGCAGCGAGGCAAAGGTTGACGCCCCAAAAGCTAAAACACGCGAAAAACGCGCCCCGAAATCCGATGACACCCCTGCGGGGCTAGAGGTCGTTGAACCTGCGGCCGACGCAAAGATTGCACCCAAACGCCGCCGCGCCGC
>CALLME010000165.1 GCA_938007945.1 uncultured Caulobacterales bacterium | reverse complement strand
CTGGCTGGAAACGCTATTCTTGGCGGCATAACTGCGCTGTATGCTTCACCCTGGATGGGGATTAATGCCCCCGATACCAGCTCAAAATTGTTAATAAGCGGCTTAAGTTTTTTCGTCCTTAATGCTGTTTTGCTTGCGACGTATTTTAAGCCTGTCGCGCCCGTCAACTCTTCAGTTGCAGTGTCATAGGAGGCGGCGATGACAAAATCTAAAACAGTCCTATCAGTAGCCTTGATTACTCTTTTTACGGCCATCCCAGTAGTCAGCCAAGCTACGGAAGTTGATACGCAAAGCCGTGCTAAGCCTGTAGCTCAGTCTAAGGCAGCTTTCTCAAAGACACCCCTGAAGCTCTATGGCATGCACTATATGAGGTCTGCACTCAAAGACGTCCAATTGACACTCATTGGACCTTTACGCGTCACAATTGAAGATGACTACGTCCAAAGACGATTTGAGGTTATGACGACACGGGTTTCAAGGCCTGTCAGCCATCCTGATCAAACTGCAAGCTCTGGCGGGGGGCAGTACTTTAGATCAACCGCAGTCAAAACAGGCTTCAAATTTAAATTTTAGACTTAGAACTTCAATCAAGAGGAAAAAATTATGCCTAGCGAAACCACCATTTTAGACTTCATCAACTATGACTGCTTATCCATCATAGAAAACATACATATCCAAGAAGAACAGCCTGTTACAGATGATGAAACGCTTGACGACAAAGCATCTGACACGGCAATAAATTAGAGGGCTGAACATAAGAACAAGAGGCACGTCTCAAACGCGCTCCGCTCGCGTCGACGTGGTTCTTAAGGCTTATTCTCTAGGATCTTCTAAAAGCCAGAATAAAACATTATCTTCAAATATCGGACCACTTGTTATGGTCCGATGTTTTCCAGGAATAAACATTGTAGATGACCAATTGAGCGGCGAGACAAGTCTTGGTTCCCAGTCTTGGCCTACGCGTTCATCTAGCAGCGCGCTCGCTCGAGTGACGGTTTTATCGCCTAAGTCATATGTCAATATTGAGAACTTACCGCTAGATTTGTCGATTGATGCAACGGCGGGAGTTTTGCGGTTATCACCTGCTACTAGAAACATTTCAAAACCAGCAGGCGTCTGCGCAGGCGCATCCATTGCCGTATGAAAGAGACTTGCGCGCTTCAGCGCGGCCTTCTGATATTCACGGGCAATTTTACGGCGTTCCGTGACTGACGTCACATCCGGCATAAGTCTTTGCAGAACAATATTCGTTTCCTCATCCTCACTGCTCAAACCCCATTTCATTTTTTGCCACAATTTTGGGTCAAGCAGATTTTCCAAAGGGTTTCCCGTATCGCCGTCCCACACCACAGGCTTATGGCGCGCGCGTGGCAATAGCTGGTAAACGGACGGAAAGCTGCCGATTAAAGCTTGATGGTAGTATGGCAGCACTGGACGCCCCGTGTTGAAGCCATTGAGGAGTTGATCCACAGCTTCCAATGACCCAGCGTTCGGAGGTGCCACAAGTATTAGCCTCTCCACATCATTTGCTCCCGTCCAAGGGACTGCGCCCTTTGGAATGGCATCCAAGTCAGTTGCGCCGTATCTGGCAAAATAGCGCGACAAAATTGCCCCCATTGAGTGGGCGACGATATCAAACTTTACCTCGGCACTCTCTATACCGTAGTCTTCTTTGTATTTCCGCTTAACGTCCTCGCGTTTCTCATCAATGAAGGCTTTCAGTCGCGCAGCATTGGACGGAATGTCTTGTCGCCAATCATAATCAAACTGGAAACATGTAAAGTGATCAGTCCCGTAATCAATTGAATTAAGACCCAGCGCTTCATCCCGATACCCTCCCGCACCTAACGTGTTGAGAATGCCCGCATAGGCTTGAATAGAAATTGGAATGCCTGCCAAATCCACTTCTAAGCTTTCTAAAACACCATCAGAACGCACACTGGTTTTAATGTGATGATTATTATCATGAGCAAGATCAGAAGAGAGTGGCAGCGCTATAAGTTGAGCGCCTTCGTCAGAACCAGGGTCAGCAAAATCTCTGCGAAATGCCCCCCATACGGTCATTCCCGTTTCATCATCCACTAAGCGGCTACCTAAAATACCGGGTATGACTATGACGGGATTGCGGTCTGGTTGGTGATATTGAGCGCTCTTGTCGTATAGACGCTTCAAATTAGAGCGTTCTTGTAACGTTGTTGTGCAGGCGCTCAAGAGACAAGTTGAGATGAAACATACAACAATAAACATGCGCATCGAAGTTATGTTCGGCATAATCTTCCCCTTTTCTTAAATATCTATCTTCTGAAAGTCTTTTGCGCAAATCACATAAAAAAACCGCTTTCTAAACAGCAGCCAAGTTTGGGGAGGCAGAGTGCCTGGCACAGGATGACAATGCCGCCTCTTAATCACTCGCACGTGACCTTCGCCAAAACGGAGCTCAGGCATTCTATACGCCAGCGTCAAAACAACGCGATGTCTCAGCTTGATAAAATATTGACTTTGGATATCCCCGCAGATGAAAAAACTAGCCCTACACATTAAGGGCACCATTAACACCTATTTTGACTATCCTTTTGTAAACTGGCTTATGTATAGCTTAGGCACCATTGATGACGGAAAATACGAAAAAGAAATCGCAAATAAATTCGCGCGGCCAATTATGGAGTTTCAAAAAAAAGTCCTCAAAGAAGGTGAAGCTCAAGGCATATTCAGGAAGGTTGACCCAAAGCTGTTGAGCTTTCATATAGCGGGGGCTTGCGACTATCGGGGCTCCTCTAAAGGACGCAATACAATTGACAGACTTGCACACACCTTTGATCAACCGAATAATTAAATATAGATTAGTGAGACTTCGGGTCATAGTTTATGCCAGACTAGAATGGGAAACTAATTCAAACAGGCCTATCTCGGCTGGCACGAATCCCCCAGAAATTTATATGGAATTAAGTAGATGCAAAATGTTGTTATAGTCGGCGTCGGCGAGGTTGTGGAGCAAGTTCCAGAAGATTTAGAAAGTGCCGCCTCCCCTCTTGATCTTATGGTCGCTGCCGCAAAGTCAGCACTTGAGAATAGCGGTGCGGCCGCGCTCATTTCCGCTCTGGATACGATTGCCGTGGTCAGAACAACTTCAGACTCAGCGGGAACTCTCAAAAGCCCTTTCGGAGATGTAGATAACTATCCACGCTCAGTCGCGCATTACATTGGCGCGAGTCCAGAGCATGCGTATTATTCAAAATCTGGTGGGAGTACCCCGCAATCCCTTGTCAATAAGTTCTCAGAGCAAATCCGAAAAGGTCAAAAGGAAGCGGTTCTTATTGTCGGCGCGGAAGCCGTCGCTAATCAAAAAGCCCTGAAGAAAGCCAAGATCAAAGCTAATTGGCGAAACGACGTTACTGGGCCGTTAGACGATGCAGGCGCAGATGCTTATTCGACCGTTCATATCTCGCAAATGTATAATGAGTTGACCAACATTGCGGCGATGTATTCCCTTTTTGAAAATGCGCGGCGTGGACAATCGGGCAAAAGTCAGAGCGATTACGCTTTAGAGTGCGGTGAATTGTTTGTAGGCTTTTCAAAGGTCGCGGCAAGCCATCCTAATGCAATGTTTCCCCAGGCTTACACAGCCGAAGAAATCGCTACAATCACGGATTGCAATAAACCCGTTACGGATATATATACCCGCGCTATGGTTGCTAAGGACGGCGTCAATATGGGCGCCTCGGTTATCCTAATGAGCGAAGAAAAAGCACTCAGTCTCGGCATTAGCCGTGACAAATTCATTTATGCTGTCGCAGGCAGCGAGGCAGCAGATAAAACACTCCCCTTCAGAGAACACCTCGCCAAATCCGCCGCGATGGAGGCCGCCTATCAAGGTGTGTTCGACACAGCTGGATTAGACATTTCTGATATTAGCTGCATGGATCTATATAGCTGCTTCCCCATTGCCGTTTTCGCGGCTTGCGAAGCGCTCGGCATTCAGCCGGATGACCCGCGCGGGCTAACGGTCACGGGCGGGCTCCCTTTCTTTGGAGGTCCCGGAAACAACTATCCCATGCACGCCATTGTTAATATCGTCGAGAGGCTTCGTAACGATAAAAATGGCTATGGCCTTGTCGGCGCGAATGGGGGGTTTCTATCAAAACACGCAATCGGCATTTATGGCACGCAAGCCCCAGAGAAAGGCTTTAGGCTTGCCAATGCCGCCGCGATGGAGGCAAAGGTTCAGGCGCAAGATAGCCCCGTTATCGCGGAGTATGCTGATGGCAGAGCTATCATCGAGAGCTATTCTGTCGAATTTGGTTCAAAAGGCCCGAGACGCGGATTTGTTATCGGACGGCTAGAGGATGAGCG
>CALLME010000164.1 GCA_938007945.1 uncultured Caulobacterales bacterium | reverse complement strand
CTTGCCAAAGCCTGGGCTGACGGAGAGATTGATCTGTCGACGCCCAAAGAGGTGAGCGCGACAAAAACAAATCCCTTCAAGCCTGTGCTTTATATCGGCGCAGGCGTGGCGCTCGCGCTTGGCGGTGTTTACGCAGCTGCGCAACTTTAAGCGCGCCAAATCCCCAACCAACTCCCCTGCTAAACTCTATCAACCCCTATCAAAGCCTAAAGAGAAGACTTAGAAAAAATTAAGTCTTTTTCGCTAGGACAGTCTCAAATTGAGAGGGATTTTCCATGCGCCACTATATTCTAGCGTTGCCAATTTTAGCTTTGAGCGCGTGTTCAGCGATTGAGCAGCCTTATCTTGCCTCGCAAACAGGCAGCTCTTACGGAGTTTATGACAGCGGATGCAGCGCAGGCACATGTGCCCCAGGTCAGAGCTATGCAGTTGCAGGCCAAAACCATAACGCCTTTGGCAATGCGAACCCAAATCATTGGCCAGATCAGAACCTGGTCGCAGGTTATGAGCATGGCGGAAAAGGTCCCGTGCACGTCAATCCAACAGGTCACGGGCATTATGGGCAAGGGGTGCCACACGCAGGCGCTTATGGTCAGCCGCCGTACCTGCGCGGCCTTCGCGGGCAATCGCGCGGTAATTTTTACGGTACACTTGGCGGCGTCATGTATGATACTGATATTGACAGCTTTGGTCTTGAGGGCCGCCTAGGTTATGATAGCGGCCGCCGTTTATTGGGCGCTTCTTACGGGGCTGAGCTTGAAGGCTCTCTTGGAATTTTAGATGAAAAAGACGTCGATGGAGACATCACGACCAAAGGCGGGTTTGATTACAATGTTGCGGCCTTTGCCGTTGCGCGCCGTTCGCTTACGCCGCGTCTTTCAGTGCACGGACGTCTTGGTTATGACTTCAGACAGCTCTCGGTGAAAGCAGAAGACCTTGACGGAAATACGGGCAAAGTTGAGCTGGACCTTGACGGCATTGCCTATGGTATTGGCGCTGAATATGCGCTGTCGCCAGTGTCAGGATTACGTCTTGATTTAACTGAGTATGACAATGAATTCGGTGCTTCACAATCCGTCTCAGCGAGTTTTACGCGTAAGTTCTAACGCGGCCTGATTTAATCATTTTCAATACCGTGTCCTACGCCCTATAAGGCGGTATGGATAAACGTGTTTTATTGATTATTGGCGGCGGTATCGCGGCCTATAAATCACTGTTTTTAATTCGGCTCCTTGCCAAGCGCGGGATAGCCACGCGGGTCATTTTAACGCGCGGCGGGTCTGAATTCGTGACGCCTTTATCTGCGGGCTCCCTCTCTGGTGAGCGTGTTTTCTCTGACCTCTGGGACCTAACAGCTGAATCAGAGATGGGTCATATTGAGCTCTCGCGTAGCGCTGACCTAGTCGTTGTTGCGCCTGCCACAGCTGACCTGATGGCCAAAGCCGCGCACGGTATTGCTAATGATCTTGCCAGCACAACTCTGCTCGCCACCGATAAACGCGTCCTCTTTGTGCCCGCTATGAATGTGCGTATGTGGGAGGCCCCCGCGACGCAGCGTAATGTGCAAACCCTGAAAAACGAGGGTCAATATATTTTGGGTCCTGATGCGGGCGAAATGGCTTGCGGCGAATTTGGGTTTGGCCGCATGAGTGAGCCTGAGGCGATTGCAGATGCTATTGAAAATCTTTTATTGGGCAACCAAAGTTTGGATGCGCCGCAACCGCTAAAAGGGCGTCACGCGCTCATAACGGCGGGCCCGACGCGCGAGCCGATTGATCCCGTGCGTTATCTTTCAAATCACAGTTCTGGCAAGCAAGGCTACGCTATTGTGAGTGCGCTGCGCGCTCTTGGCGCAGACGTCACATTAGTTTCTGGCCCAACTGCTCTGCCCGCGCCTGTTGGGGTAAAAATAGTGAACGTCGAAACTGCGCGCGACATGCTCACCGCGTGCGAGTCGACTTTGCCCGCTGATATATTTATTGGTGTCGCCGCCGTGGCAGACTGGCATGTCAAAGGCGCAGGCCATAAAAAGATTAAAAAAGATAAGCATGGGCTACCTGAACTTATCCTTGCAGAGAACCCTGATATTCTAGCGATTATCTCAGAATCAAAGAATCGCCCCGCCCTTATTATTGGTTTTGCGGCCGAAACGGATAATGTTATCGCTCACGCCAAAGCGAAGCTTACCAAGAAAAATTGCGATATGATTGTTGCCAATGACGTGTCAGGTGACGTCATGGGTGGGGATGAAAACGCTATGATAATCGTGAGCAAAAGCGGTGAACAGGCTTGGCCGCGCATGACAAAACACAAGGCAGCGAAAAAACTGGCACTGACAATTGCCACCTATTTTGAGGATAAAGCATGAGCGTAAAACGTATCACGACGGGTATTTTAATGGCCTTGATGTGCCCCGCTCTCGCCATTGCGCAAGAGGCGAATACCAGCTGCGAAATTGTGCTTATGCCAAATGACGGTGGGGTCGAGGACGGACAATTTGCGGATGCGGACGCGTTTTTAGAGAGCGTTTATGACGGCAATAATGATGGCCATATGACGATGTTTGGAGAGCTGCCCATTCGTGCCGTGATGTGTCAAAGAGAAAACCTCGTTCCGACGATGCGCGATCTGCCGCTGCTCAAGACGGGCTTACCGCTGTCGCTATCGCAAGATTTTGATAGCAGCATGTCTGGTCTGCTGACGCTCTATGATGCGGGGGCAGATTTTAAAGCTGAGTATTCTGGGCCGTCCTTATCCCCTGAGGATGAGAAAAAATTGCGCGACACGCTTGAGATTTTTAATTTTCAAAAATTCATTAAATAGAGCCTGATATGACCCTGACTGTTGAGTTTAAAACTATGCCGCATTTTGGTGATTTACAGCTGCCAGCCTATGAAACAGATCTCGCTGCGGGGGCAGATCTTCGCGCAGCCGTCAGTGAGGACAAACCTATGACGTTAGCCCCGCAAGAACGCGCCCTCGTGCCTACAGGATTTGCCATGGCGCTACCTAATGGATATGAGGCGCAAATTCGCCCGCGTTCGGGACTGGCTTATAAGCACGGCGTCACCTGTCTAAATACGCCCGGCACTATTGATGCGGATTACCGCGGTGAAGTCAAAGTGCTTTTGATTAATCACGGCGCGGAGCCGTTCACCATCAACCGCGGGGAGCGCATTGCCCAAATGGTGATTGCCCCGATTACCCAGCCGACATTTAAAGCGGTGGAGACACTCTCTGAAACGGTACGTGGAGCAGGCGGATTTGGCAGTACAGGCGTTAAATAATTTAAAACGAAAAGCCGTCCATGAGCCCGCCATAGAAACTATTGCGGTGGGCAAGCGCGCGTTCATCCTCGCCAATAAAACAGCGCCGAAAACTCACCCGCGTACCTGGCCCAATCTGACCAAGTTGCCAGAGGTCGGCGCGAATAACCTGCAGGCAGCGCGCATAGCCACCTGTGCAGTGCCCATCTACCAACGCTAAAATCGGCTTGCCGTCAGGCGGGAGTTGTAATGTGCCCGGCAGAAGTGGCGCGCTAATCATTGAGACATTATGGGCGAGCGCAATTTTATTGCCGCGAAGCCGCGCACCCATACGGTCTGTCTGCGGGCTAGCCGCATAGGCGTTGACGAAAAGATGACGCCGTGATTCAGCTGTGAGTTGTTCAAACTCTGGGGCGGGCCGCGCGCGGAGGATCACATGAGATGACAAATAAGGGACGAGCCCTGACGGGATTTTTTGCCGCTCGCCAATAGGCTCGGAGAGCGCAAAGTTGTCCCCCGCTTGCAGGGCGCGGCCTTCCACACCGCCAAGCGCCGCGAGCGTGTAGGTCGAGACAGAGCCAAAATCTTCTTGTCCTGATAGCCCGCCTGCAACTGCCAAATAACTGCGCACACCGTGACGCGCAAAGCTGAGCGTGAGGATGTCGCCGGCTTTGACGGGGACGGCGGTAAAGTTGGGTAGGTTCTGGCCGTTAATTTGCGCCCACATTTCCGCGCCAGCAAGCGCAATGACGGTATCGCGTTCAAAGCGCGCATGTAGTCCGCCGAGGGTGCATTCTAGCGCAGGCGTGTTCCAGGGATTTCCAACAAGATAATTTGCGAGCGCGAAATTTAACTTATCTGCCGCCCCGCCTGCAGGAATGCCCAAATGGCGATAGCCAGGCCGACCTGCATCTTGAAGGGTTGTGGAGGTGCCGCCGTTCAATATTCTCATCATGGCTGCGTCTCCACATCTTGCTTGGCGTGTGGAAACTCACCCTTTTGCGGTACAAAGCGGACATAATCGCCAGCCTGCCAAAGGAAGGGGGTGTCGCGCTCCGCATCAAATATTTTGAGCGGCGTGCGACCTATTATTTGCCATCCCCCAGGTGAATCGAGCCCGTAAAGCCCCGTCTGCCAGCCTGCAATCCCGATAGAGCCTGCGGGCACAGACAAGCGCGGGCTGGTGTGGCGCGCATGGTGCAGAGCTTTGGGGGTTTCAGACAGAAATGTGAAACCTGGCAAAAACCCCATCATGCATATTTTATAAGGCTGCTGGCTATGTGTCTTGATGACTTTATCGATTGAATAGCCGCTGGTTTTGGCAATGCGCTCTATGTCAGGGCCTTCTTTGCCGCCGTAGTAGACAGGAATATCAATTGTATGTGGCGCAGGTAATTGCGGTGGGATTTTCTGAAGGCGTTCTGCCGCTGCTGTAATAGTCTTAAGAGCTTGGTCTAGCGATATGAGTGCGGGATTAAAACGCGCAACGAGGCTGTCATAAGCACTTACCACATCTTCCCAATCCCCCGTGCCGCGTAATTGAGTGGCAAGCGCGAGGACGGCTGTATTAATATCGTCATTATAACCCTCGCAACCATAGTTGAGTGAGATTGCACTATCGCCATAAGGCTGAATTGTCGGTTTGGGTAAGCTGTCCTTACCCAGTATTTTTTTGACCATGAGTTCAACCTAAATTGCGGCGTTATTATTGGCAGGACGTGGTGCGGCGCATACGAGCACGTCTGCGGCTTCGATTAAGTCTCGCGCAGAGGCGGCCGTCTCAAGCGCGCCTGCACTATCACTGTGAAGACAAAGAGTGTCACAGGAAATTTTAATTATATTCTGTCCTGCTGTTTCAACTTCGCCTGTCGTGATAAGGCCGTGAAGTTGCGCCATGCGCTTGGCATGTGTTCTAATAACTGCACCTTCAATTGCGCGAGATTGTAAATGACCGTCATCGGTATAGCGGCGGTCAATAAAGCCTTCCGCGATAAATTTAAGACCTTGTCGCGCGGCGGCGCGACCCATCTCGCTATTTGGCGCGCCCATGAAAGCGAAGCTAGGATCAATGTGGTAAATAACGTCGGTCATTATATCCGAAAGTTTTGCGGAATTGACGGCATCGTTATAAAGCGCGCCATGCGGTTTTACGTAGCCGATCCGTGCCCCTTGCTTAGCGACAATATCTTTAAGCGCGTTAATTTGTTTTTCGAGTTCAGCCCGCAGGGCACCTTCGGAGATATCTTTGCCGAGAACAAATGAGGTGCGACCAAAATTTTCGCGGTCAGGATAGGCCGGGTGCGCGCCAATGCGCACACCTTGGCTAATGGCTTCCCCGCTCACGCGCGCCATAGAGTCTGCATCACCCCGATGCCCCCCGCAGGCAATACTGGCCGAACTGACAAATTTTAAAATGGCAAGCTCTGAGGCAATGCCGTCTGCGTCCTCTGCCTCGCCCATATCCGCGTTGAGATCAATCGTCTTCATGAGGGTATGATAGCTAAATTTAAGGGTTTGAAAAGCGTTGTGATTGGCCCAAAACGCCTTATGGACTTCGTGCTGATTAATGATCCGTTTTTTTGGGCCTGTGCTGTTTTTGCAGTCATCACGACAGGCATTTCAAAAGGGGGTCTAGGCGGGCTCGGCATTTTTGCCGTGCCTGTCATGTCGCTCGCAATCTCACCTGTGCAGGCGGCAGGAATTATGCTCCCGATTTTAATTGTGATGGATTGGACGAGCGTGTCTGCCTACCGCAAACATTGGGATAAGCGCGTCTTAATGTTGACACTGCCTGGCGCGATTATCGGGATTGTGATTGGCGGGCTTTTGGCGCGATACGTGAATGAAGATTTCGTACGCATCGCAGTGGCCCTTATCGCGCTTGGTTTTGTGGCCTATGCGCTAACGAAAGAATTTCTACTAAATAATGAGGGTCTTAGCCGTTTGGCAGGTCACCGCCCCGCAGGTTTTCTCGCGGGGACAGTTGCGGGCTTTACCAGTTTTATCGCTCATGCAGGCGGGCCGCCTTTCCAGGCCTACGCTATTCCGCAGGGACTGGAGAAACGTATTTACGCGGGTACGGCTGTCATGTTTTTTACAGTGGTGAACGCCGTGAAACTTATCCCCTACGCTATGCTGGGCCAGTTTGATAAAACCAACCTTTCGACTTCATTGGTGCTAATTCCCATTGCGCCGATTGGTGTGTTAATTGGGGTGTGGCTCATTAAACGGATTGATGAGAAAGTCTTTTTCCGTGTGCTTTATGCGCTGCTTGTAGTGGTTGGGATAAAACTGCTTTATGACGGTTTTAGCTAACACGCTTCTCCAGCCGCCACACCGCTCGTCTTTTTAACATGATGTGCCAGCCGCGACGCCGCTAGACTTTTAGCATGACGAACCAGCGGCGACACCGCTGGCCCAGGCCCATTGGAAATTATGGCCGCCGAGATGGCCTGTCACGTCGACGACTTCGCCGATGAAATAAAGCCCCTCGACAGATTTACATTCCATTGTCTTTGACGAAATCGCGTCTGTATCCACTCCGCCCTTGGTCACTTCTGCCGTGCGAAAGCCTTCGGAGCCTGCGGGCTTGACCGTCCAATTTTGCACCATCAGGCTTAGGTTTAATATGGCTTTGTCAGAGAGGTCGGCAAGGCGTGTCGCCTTCACATGACCCGCGATATAGTCTGCAAGACGCGCAGGAATGAACTGCCCGAGCCAGACAGCCGGCGAGACACGCGGGCGCTCAACTCGGTCCTTTTTCATAGCCTCGGCGATATCGCGCCCTGGGGCCATGTTAAGCGTAATACTCTCGCCTGGTTCCCAATAGCTACTGATTTGTAGCACGGCAGGCCCTGATAGCCCGCGGTGGGTAAAAAGCATGGCCTCGTCAAACACGGCTTTGGCATGGCTGACCTTCGCCTCCACACTGACGCCAGAGAGCGCTTTGAGCGGAGCTTTTAATTGGTCGGTAAAGGTCAGCGGCACGAGGGCAGGCACAGGCTCTATCACGTTCAAGCCAAATTGCTGCGCGATATCGTAACCAAAGCGCGAGGCGCCCATTTTGGGAATAGACGGCCCGCCTGTTGCAATCACGACGCTGTTTGCGGTGATTGTGTGATGGTCGGTTTTAACCTTAAAAACGTCACCAACTTTGACAACAGATTTCACGCCCATATCGAGCCACATGTCATTTCCCGCCTTGTCGCATTCAGACAAAAGCATGTCGATAATCTCTTGGCTGCGCCCGTCACAAAAGAGCTGACCTTTGGTTTTTTCGTGCCACTTAATGCCGTAGCTCTCGACTAAGTCGATAAAGTCATAAACGCTATATCGTGACAAAGCGGATTTTGCGAAATGCGGATTTTGGCTAATAAAATTATCAGGCCCGCAATAGAGATTGGTGAAGTTACAACG
>CALLME010000163.1 GCA_938007945.1 uncultured Caulobacterales bacterium | reverse complement strand
ACGGTGAAGCTATCTTTCGCGCGCTCATAAATGCCTTGGTCGCCTTTGACCTCTTGCTCTGGCGTGATGTAGAAAAAATTACCGAGCGCTTCCATGCGCGACACATCATCAAACACTTCGCCCGCTGCATTCGCGCTGCCTGAGCCACCAAACACTTTGACGGTGTCGGCGAGGATGCGCACATCCGCTTGGCGAATATCGACCTGACCCGTCAGGAGGAAATAATTATTCTCATATGTGCCGCTATCGGCGCTGCCTGTGATGGGCGCGGTGGAATCTGTCGCAAATTGCGCATGGGCGGTTGTCGGAACGGCCATGACGGCCAAGAGCGTCGTCAGCGTTGGGAGAATTATTTTCATCATGATGGCTCTACCCTATCCTAATCGCGTTTAATTTCAAAAGTGAAACGGTCGCAATTCTCTCCCGTGCAAGTCTCGCCGACTTTGGCGCTCTTTTTATCCATATCGTAAACCAGCTTCTCACCCGTCACAACGGTGCCGTCGCTTTGCTTAAGCTCAACATTCCCTGTCACAGTGATAATGTTTTTCGCGCGGTCGTAAACCCCGCGATTACCAGTCAGTCTGCGCTCAGGTGTGGTGTAAACAAAACGTCCCTTGGCATCAATCTGCGTAATCGCGCCTAGCTTAAGCGATTTGCGAGGCGCGTCAGTCTCGTCTTTGTCCGCTTTCGCGCGGTAAATTATCATCTCGTTAGAGGTGACGCGCGAGAGGCCTTGTTTAACGTCTACGTTCCCTGATAAAATCGTCGTCGTGTCTTTATAAGTTGCAGTCTGGGCCGACAGATCAATCGGGCTATTGCCTTCAAACCCAAAGTTCCCATCAGAGCCGCTCGCGGCGTCACGCGTAATCGTCGCGCTCATCCCGTCTGCAAATGTATAAGCGGTGTAGTCATCGGTGATGGTATAGCTATTGCCGTTCACAGCGCCAAAACTGCCTGTGCAGGCGATGGGCGCATTGCCAGAAATACGCTTATCTTTGGTGAAAATCTTGGCCTCTGATGTATCACAGGCATAGCCGTCATCTGTGCCGAGTTTGACTGTATCAGATAGGTTGAGGATGTTGTCGACATCATCATAAACACCGTCGAGCGCCGTGACTTTTGACGGCTCTGCCCCCAGCGCACGGTAGAAATTTAGGACTGGTGCCGTCAGGTTCACGGCTGTTGAAGTGCTCGCATTACGTACGGCATCAGCGGCTGTGAGGTAGTAAGGGAGACCGTCACTTGTGCGGCCACTATATTTGGGATTGACCATGCGCACGGTTTCTTCGGGATTATCGACCAAATCAAAGCCAGTAGGTTGGTTGATAAATTGCCAGATGACAGCCCCCGTCAACCCTAAGGCTGTCAAGACGAGTAACTTCCTTAGAAACCGAATGCGCGCAGAATGACGGCGTGCCGCGTCGAGCGTCAGCGTGCGTTTCGGCTCCCATAGGCCCAGACCTTCGCTCACGGCGTGATCATTTGCCCCTGATGCTGTCACGGTTGATGTCATATTATGTCTATAAGGGAGGCGAGGTTAAATCTAAATAGTAAATGCCATCAAATGAGCAGAAGTTAATGGCTAAGTTTATCGTTATTCTGCGGCTTCTGACACGGTCTCTTCATCAGCCTCATAAACCAAAATATCGGCAGGTTGGCAGTCAAGTTCGCGGCAGAGCGCGTCAAGCGTCGTAAATCGCATAGCGCGGGCCTTGCCTGTTTTTAAAATAGACAAATTAGCGAGCGTGATGCCGACGCGCTCAGCGAGTTCTGTCAAAGACATACGCCGGTCAAGAAGCACGCGGTCCAGATTTACCCGGATCGCCATCAGACTGTCAGTTCCTGATCACGGCGAAGCACAGCCCCGTGGCGAAAGACTTCGGCCAGCGCCGCGATAACAAACACGAGGAACCACGTGCCAAGGCGAATATCAATCGAGCTGGTAACACTCTCGGCGACATTGAGAGAATTAATTTCAATAGACAATACAGAGCGAAACGTCATGCGAAATAGCTCGCAAATCGCAATCACAATCCAGACGCTGCGTAAGCGTGAAATATTTGCGGGCACAAAAGGGTCGCCCGCAATAAGTGTTCCGACAATCTTACGCAGCATATGCACGACGAAAATATACCCCGCTGTCATCATCGCGGCCGCGATAAAGACCAAGCCAAGTTTTGGCGCGGACGGTGTGTTGCCTGTCAGTTCAAGCTCGGCGAAAAACATATCTTTCAAGCCATTGTCAAAAAACATGCACAGTCCAAATATGAGCATGCCCAAACAAACCATAATCAGAATAAGCATGGCCACGCCAAGCAGCACGTTCAGCCCTTTGGCAAAAGGGGAGCCTTGCGGCGCGTACTCAATATCGCTTAGTAAATCGTCCATAAGACTCGACTGGTTCAGAAACTTCAAATTATCGATAATCAATAATTTATAATTTAGCAAGGGGGGAGTTCAGTTGACCCGCTTAGCGGGCTTCGCTAGGCGATGCTAAACATTTCTAAGATTACTTTTAAGCAGACCCTATGATCCAGAAACCGCCCTTTGATAAACTTGTCCTCGCCACACACAATAAAGGTAAGGTGCGCGAGATTTCAGAACTGATGGCTCCGCTCGGCGTTAGCACAGTCAGTGCGGGCGAGTTGGGCCTCGCTGAGCCTCCTGAGACAGAAACGACCTTTGCAGGCAATGCGCGGATTAAAGCGCTGGCGTCGGCGCGCGGCTCTGGCATGCCAGCCTTGTCTGATGACAGCGGCCTTGCGGTAGACGGGCTGGACGGGGCGCCGGGTGTCTATGCCGCGGATTGGGCGGAACTGCCAAAATCTGAACGCGAACGCACGGGCGTGCGGCGTGATTTTGATATGGCGATGTGGCATGTCTGGGATAAGTTATCTGCAAGTAGCAAAGCGCCAACAGCACGGTTTATTTGCGCGCTCTGTCTCGCTTTTCCCGACGGTACGAGCCATGTTTATGAAGGCACGGTCGAAGGCGAGATTGTCTGGCCCCCGCGCGGCGACAAAGGCTTTGGCTATGATCCGATATTTCGCGCGCTCGGCGACGTTCAGACCTTTGCGGAAATAGAGCCGTCAGAGAAGCACGCGAAAAGCCACCGTGCGGATGCCTTTGCCAAATTTCTCAAAGCGCAATTCGGCGCGTAAGGTTTGGCTGAACTTTCCAAAAATCACGCGCCGCTCGCGGTCTATATTCACTGGCCCTATTGCGCGCGCATCTGTCCCTATTGTGATTTTAATGTCTATAAGCAAAAGCAAGATGACGATTTACTGCGCGCTATCCTAGCGGATTTAAAACACTGGCGCACCCGCTCTGGCCCGCGCGAGATAGTCTCTATTCATTTTGGCGGAGGCACGCCGAGCCTGCTCTCTGGCGAAGAGGTCGCGCAATTAATTAGGAGCGTTGATGCGCTCTGGGGTGTGGGGGACGACACCGAAATCGCGATTGAAGCCAACCCGACGGATATGGACGCCGCGCGTTGGGAGGCTTACCGCGCGGCGGGCATAAACCGGCTTTCGCTCGGCGTACAAAGCTTTGATGATGCAGTGCTGACACGTCTCGGGCGTGACCATAACGGCACTGCGGCGCAGAAGGCTTTAGAAAAAGCTCTACAGATTTTCCCAAGCGTCTCAGCCGATATGATTTTTGGCCATACAGGTCAGACGGTGGCCCATCTTGATGCGGAACTCGACACGTTACTCTCATTCGCCCCGCCGCATATCTCAGCCTATCAACTCACTATTGAAGAGGGCACAGCTTTTGCCAGAGCCGAAAGTCGCGGCGAGGCGCGCGCAGTAGATACAGACACAAGTGCGGACCTTTATGAGCAGGTCGGCGCGCGTTTGAGCGACGCAGGCTATGACGCTTATGAGGTCAGCAATCACGCCAAAGACGGCCATCGCTCGCGCCATAATCTCGCCTATTGGCAGGGCTTAGATTATGTCGGGGTCGGGCCTGGCGCGCATGGGCGGATTACAGAAGACGGCGTACGCTACGCCACACTCGCCGCTCTCACACCCCGCGATTATAGTGCGCGGGTGAACGAGACAGGCAGCGGCCTGACAGATAATACACTGCTGTCGTCTGAGGATCGCGCCAGTGAATATCTCATGATGGGGCTTAGGATTAGCGAGGGTATATCGGTTAAGACTTACGCGGATTATGCGGGAGAGGCGTTACCGCAAACGCGCGTTGATGCACTTAAAACTATGGGCCTTATCATGCAAAAAGGCGACCGCCTCTCCGCCACACAAGCAGGACGCATGGTGCTGAATAGCGTCAGCGCGAAACTGTTGGGGGTTTGATGTCTGAGACGCGTCTTCTTTCAAGATAGAGCTCATGGTCGGTCGCATGCTCATATTGGCAGCTTTGCGGTCTGGAAAAAAGCTGACCCAAAAATAAAAGAGCAAACCAAAAGGCGCTCGTCTGCAGAGTAGGCATAATAGCCAATAACGTTGTCCCTCTAGATTGGTTAGCAACTGCATACGGCGTAGAGCAACGGAAATCGAGCCAAAAGAACAAGCTCAAGCAGACAGTTATTATGGCAAGACGTTCAAGCTGTGAGGGTTTTTTTGGGACGCCAAAAGCATGGCTTGATCTCGCGGCTCTGGTACGGTCAAAGGTTGAGAAAACAATGGCAATTGGGAGCGCGATATAAAGAAGAAGGCGGCAGACAGCGGCGTATAAGGAAAGTCTCAAATGATATCTTATCATTGATTCTAAATCAGCTAACATCTGTTCTGTTAAATGAGGTGCCACTGCTGACGGTTCGACTATATAAAAGAGGGTCATTTTTAAGTAGTCATTTACAACGCCTAAGTCAGACCAATTGAGCATTGTTTTGGACAGTTCTTGTGGCGAAAATACCCATACAATTATTGTCGCTACTACAGGCACAAGGATCATTAGGCTCGAAAAAAATAATCCGCTATCTCTGCCAGAATAAAACTGTTTTTTAGAAAACCTATGAACAGCGTCAGGCCTTTTTTGGAACAAGAAGCTATCGGGACAAAAATGGCAAAGCGTCAGATTTATAACCGTAAATAATGCGAGGCCGAGTAACCCAAATTGTAGGCTTAGATATATGCCAAGTGGCAAACTCAATAATGCTAAATAATGCCATGACGTCAGCTGTTTCATTCAGCTAACTTATCTCAAATTGATTAAGTTTACTTTACAGGGGTGCGAGTTTGTCTTTGACGCGCCATAGTGTCTCAACGCAATTTCTTTATTTTCAGCTTGTCTAATTTGGCGCGTTTCTTGGTCGACTCCTCTGAACGGGTGAGGGCTTTGGCAATGGCTTTTAGGCCCATGCCTTTCTCGACAAGCCGCTTAAGCTTATCTATCTCAGCCGTTGTCCAAGGGTGTTGG
>CALLME010000162.1 GCA_938007945.1 uncultured Caulobacterales bacterium | reverse complement strand
GCGATTGGTCTTCGGCGAAATCGCGAGCGACAGGTTAGGACGGTCAAAGCCGTGCACGATAGTCCTGCCGCGTTTATTAAACAGGGTTTGCGCAATATCGTCTCGCGTCGCACTATCCGCCGTCGCGGTAAAAGCCGCAATACGGGCTTTGGGAAAAGCGTCTTTTAACTCTGAAAGCTGTCCATATTCAGGACGAAAGCTTGGCCCCCATTTCGACACACAATGCGCCTCATCAATCACAAACATGGCTGGGTCCAGCGCGCGCATGGCCGAGAACATACGGTCCGTCATGAGGCGCTCTGGAGAGAGATAGAGCATTTTGATCTGACCGCTAGCCACAGATCTCCACTGCGCAATATTATCCTCACGCGACTGTCCAGAATGAATACAGGCGACCGCGACACCATTGGCGCGCAGCCCCGCGACTTGGTTATCCATCAGCGCGACGAGCGGTGAAACCACAACAGTGACACTATCAAATAAAAGCGCAGGCACTTGATAGCAGAGTGATTTCCCTGCCCCTGTTGGCATCACCGCTAGCACATTTTTACCAGCCATCAACTCCGCGATAATGCCCTCTTGCCCAGGCCGAAACGCCTCAAACCCAAAAACGGATTTCAGCACCTCATGCGGCGTAGCGGGAGCGCTTAGGTCATGTGCGAGGGCAACGGTCATTTAATGCGCGTCGTTCCAATTTTTCGCAGCGTTCGCTTCGACCACTAACGGCACGCTAATATTGACGGCAGGCAAGGCGGCGTTTTCCATTGTTGTCTTGGCCACCTCTATAAGCGTGTTTTCTTTGCCCTCGGGCACTTCGAACACAAGTTCATCATGCACTTGCAAAAGCAGCCGCGCACCATCGACTGGCTTAATTGCGGCAGGCATTTTATTCATCGCGCGGCGCATGATATCGGCGGCGGCGCCTTGGATGGGCGCGTTAATCGCTTGACGTTCAGCAAAGCCGCGCACCGCTTGGTTGCGATCCGTAATGCCTTTTATATGGCATTTGCGACCAAAGAGCGTGGTGATAAAACCCTGCTCGCGCGCTTCTGCTTTTGCCTCTTCCATATAGGTTTTGATGCCAGGGAATTTCTCGAAATAGCTTTTGATATACTCAGACGCTTCGGTACGCGAAATGCCGAGATTATTGGCGAGCCCAAAAGCAGAAATGCCGTAGATAATCCCAAAATTAATCGCCTTTGCGCGACGCCGTGTGGCGCTATCCATGTCGGCGATGGGTACCCCAAACATCTCTGATGCCGTCAGCGCGTGGATATCAACGCCGTCCGCGAAAGCCTGTTTCATTGTGTCTAAATTGGCGACATGGGCGAGTAAGCGCAGCTCAATTTGAGAGTAATCTGCGGCCACCAAAACATGGCCCTCTTCGGCGATAAAAGCATCGCGAATTTTGCGGCCTTCCTCGGTGCGGATAGGAATATTTTGTAAGTTCGGATCAGAAGACGACAGCCGTCCTGTCGTCGTTGCAGCCAGAGAAAAACTGGTGTGGACGCGGCCAGTCTTGGGATTTATCTGCGCGACAAGCGCGTCAGAATAAGTCGATTTCAGCTTGGCATATTGCCGCCACGTCAGAATTGTTTGCGGTAGTTTTTCGCCTTTTTCCGCGAGGCTCTCAAGCACGCCCGCGCCTGTCTGCCACGCGCCAGTTTTAGTTTTTTTGCCGCCCTCAAGCCCCATGACGTCAAAGAGGATTTCGCCGAGTTGTTTGGGCGAGCCGAGGTTAAAGCTCTGCCCTGCAAGCTCTGTCGCTTCGGCCTCTAGCCCCGCCATTTTTTGCGCGAAATCCCCTGAGAGGCGCGCAAGCACAGCGCGGTCAACCTTAATGCCTTGGTTTTCCATTTGTGCCGCGACCGCTGGTAAAGGGCGGTCAGCGGTTTCGTAAATTGTCGCAACTTGGTTTTGCCCCAGTTTGGGCTTGAAGAATTTCCAGAGGCGCAGGGTCACATCGGCGTCTTCGGCGGCGTAAGGCGTCGCCTCCTCCAGACCTATTTGGTCAAAGGTCTTTTGGCTTTTGCCCGTGCCCGCAATCTCTTTAAAGCTAATCGGCTTATGACCGAAATAGGTCTCTGACAGAAAATCCATACCGTGACTATGTAGCCCGCAATTCAGCGCATAGCTCATCAGCATCGTGTCGTCATACGGTGCAGGGTTAAGGCCATGTCGCAGGAAAACGCCCAAGTCATATTTGAAATTTTGCCCCACTTTCAGAACAGCTGGGTCATGCAAAAGCGGCTCAAGCGCGGTGAGCGCGTCTTGCATATTTATCTGCTTGGGCGCCGCGCCGCCAAACATGTCATCACCGTCCGCGCCGACATGGGCGAGCGGGATATAGCAGGCTTCATTATCTGCAACTGCCAAACAAATCCCAACAAGATTGGCTTCCGCGCTATCAAGGCTGTCGGTCTCTAGATCGACCGCAATGACACGCGCCTCTCGCGACCGCGCAATCCAATCATGCAGGCGGTCAATATCTTGCACACATTCATATTTCTCTTTGTCAAAGGTGACGTTTTGCGGGTTCTCCGCCATCGCGGGACGCGGGTCGACACTCGCCCCAGCGGCGCTTTCAAGCATGCTGTCTGCGCCGCGCAAGCCGTCATCGTCGCCCTCTCCAATGGCAGCGCGTACGCGATTGGTCAGTGTGCGAAAGGTCATATCATCAAGGAAGTTAAACAATGTTGTCGGGTCAGGGTCGCAGCACGCCATCTGCTCAAGACGGATTTCTACATCTACATCAGTTTTAAGCGTCACTAGGTCGCGTGAAATGCGGGCTTGGTCGGCAAATTCAATCAGATTTTCGCGCCGCTTATTTTGCTTAATCTCGCCTGCTCGCTCGAGCAAAGTATCAAGGTCGCCATATTCATTTATCAGTAGTGCCGCTGTCTTCACGCCAATGCCAGGCACACCCGGTACATTATCGACGCTGTCGCCAGCAAGGCTTTGAATATCGATGACCTTCTCTGGCGGGACGCCAAATTTATCAACGACTTCGGGGATACCGATTGCGCGGTTTTTCATCGTATCAAGCATAGAAATCTTGTCAGAGACGAGTTGCATCAGGTCTTTGTCAGAGCTGATAATGGTCACCCGCGCGCCGAGCGCTTCGGCTTGGCGGGCATAGGTCGCAATGAGGTCATCCGCCTCAAAACCGTCCATCTCAATCGACTGCGCGCCGAACGCCACTGTCGCTTCACGTACGAGCGGAAATTGCGGGATGAGGTCTTCGGGCGTCTCGCTACGATTGGCCTTATATTGGTCGTAAATCTCGTTACGAAACGTGATGCTACTCGCATCGAAAATAACCGCAAAATGGGTGGGGCGCGCTGCGTCTGTTTGATCACGCAATAGCTTGAATAGCATGTTTGAAAATCCGTGCACCGCACCAATTGGCAAGCCGTCGGTTTTGCGAGTCAGCGGCGGCAAAGCGTGGTAGGCGCGAAAAATATAGCCTGACCCATCGACTAAAACGACATGGGAGTCTGACGTGACGGGCTTAGATGTTTGACTGGACATAACGACTCATTCCTTGGCGACGCCCTACCTTGCGCGGGCTATCGCGTGAGTTCAAGTCCACCCGCGACTTGATATGTGGGCCATAGTCAAAATGGACCAAATTGGCCCCAATTTCGCCTTAAATTCGGTCTGTTGTAATCTCGCTCCTCATTGTATGAAAGGGGAAAGGCTGGATGAGTACCATGTACCAAACTGTAGATGATGTTGAGGAGACGGAAGCCGACGTGCCTGCCACGCGCCGTCTGCGCACGCAGCTATGGGTTTGGCTCGCACTTGCCGTCATAGCGCTGGGACTGATAGCTTTTTTCAGTCAAGACCGCGGCGCATCTAATGGTGAGGCCGAGGTCGCGACTCGGGCCGAACGCGCGAGCTATCACACAGCGATATCTGAGCGGGATACAGATTTACGGCGCGCACGATTGCGGGACTTTGAGATTACCTACTCTCAGAGCGAGCTTCTCCCAGCTGTGCGCGCGCAACTCGCCGTGCTGGACGCGCATGAGACGAAAGATTGGGCGGCGCTCACTGATGTGATGTTCGCGCCAGAAGCCGATAAGATTACCAAGCTCGCCGCTATTCAAAACTATGAAAGCAAGTGGGGCGCAAGCTATCTCGGCGGGCGAGATAAAGATTTAAGGGAGTTGCGCGAAGGGCTGGACATTGTGCCTGAATCGACACCGAACCGCGAGCTTAAGGACGTCAAAAGCCCCATCCCGACGAATGTCCCAGATCAAGTCATGGTCGGCGGTCCGCGCAGCGTAACTCCGCCCCCGCCGCCTCGGCCTGTTACGCGACCTGCCCCCACACGCCCCGCACCTGCACAAACAGTTGAAGCGCGTGTAAGAAAAAACGTCACACCCAGATATCCTCGGCGCGCGCAACGCCGCAACATTAATGCAGTCGTAACGCTGTCACTCGCGGTTGATGCAGACGGTGAAGTGCAGATGGCGGAAGTTGTAAGTGTAACGGCCGAAAGGTACGCGAAAGACTTTGTCAAAGCAGCGGAGCGTGCGGCCATGCGTACGCGTTATCACCCCAAAACAGTGGACGGCAATGCCGTACCCACACAAGGTGTGCAGAAACGCTACGTCTTTAAAATGGATTAAGGCGCCTCTGGCCTAGTGCCCGTCGGGCGCGGGCGCATTTTTATCGAGTACGAAAATACGGTCACAATATTTACACTGCACTTGATTGTCTTGCCCCATATCGAGCCAAGTCTTCGGATGGCCGAGCGCCCCGCCGCCGCCGTCACAGGCTACGCGTTTTTTTAAAACAAGAACAACATCATCTGACGGATGTGCAGGCGTATGAGACATAATGTTTACCTATATTTATTTGGCGTTTACTCGGCTAACGCTTGCCTCTAACTAAGCGAGAGAGACCCCCTGGTCAACGCAAATGGGTCAACGCAAGAGGACAAGATGTCAAAGCCAAATTCAGAAACGTCCGATCTCGCCCCTGCGATTGAGATTAAGGGTTTGAAGAAAACTTATAAAAAGACCCGCAAAGCCCCTGCCAAGGAAGCGCTGAAAGGCGTAGACCTCACCATTGAGCGCGGCTCTATTTTTGGACTTCTCGGCCCCAACGGTGCAGGTAAATCAACGCTGATTAATATCCTCGCAGGGCTTGTGACGAAATCAGACGGCAGCGCCAAAATCTGCGGCTTTGATATTGAGACACAGATGCGCCAAGCGCGCGGCTCTATCGGCGTTGTGCCGCAAGAAATCGCTATGGATGTCTATTTTACACCCTACCAAGCACTTGAGTTACAAGCGGGCTATTATGGTGTGCCTAAATCGGAACGGCGCAGCGACGAAATCCTCAAAGCTCTTGGCCTAGCGGACAAGCGCGACGCCTATGTGCGCCAACTCTCAGGCGGGATGAAGCGCAGGCTTTTGATTGGTAAAGCCCTTGTGCATAATCCACCTGTGCTAATCCTTGATGAGCCAACGGCGGGCGTGGATATTGAGCTGCGCCGCCAGCTTTGGGAATATGTGCAAGAGCTGCACGCGCGCGGCACGACGATTATCCTAACCACGCATTATCTCGAAGAAGCCGAAGCGCTTTGTGACCGCATCGGCATTGTCCACGAGGGCCAGATCGTGGCGAATGAGAATAAGGCGGACATGCTCGCCCGCCTTGATAAGCGTACGCTCGTCATTACCCCACGCGAAAACTTAAAATCTGTGCCCGAAGCGCTTACAAATTTAAATGCAGAGCTCGGCAGCAACGGCGCGCTCTCTATCCACTACCGTTCTGGCACGGACTCAATCTCCGGCATGCTCGCCAAGGTCAAAGCCGCCGGCATTTCTATTGCCGACCTGCGCACCGAAGAACCCGATCTTGAGGATGTGTTTATGGCCCTGACCTACGATAGCTAGCTAACCTGCGGCCTTTTCCATCGCCTCGGCGAGTGTCACGTCTTTTTGCGTTACCCCGCCTGCATCGTGGGTCGTAAGGGTCACGTCTACGCGATTATAGACGTTGTACCACTCAGGGTGATGGTCCATTTTATCAGCAATGATAGCGATTTGCGTCATAAAACCGAAGGCACTGGCAAAATCGTCAAATTTGAAGACTTTTGTGATGAAATCATCACCGCCCGTCCAACCGTCGAGATTTTGCGCCACATCTTTGGGATTGAGAAGTTCCATGACCGTTCCTGTCTTTGTTTATTCGCCGCAAAACTAAGGCCCCGCGTCTTCAATGTCATCATTAAATCAGGCTTTTCGTCTCTTACGACCCCTTTAATACATTTCGACGCCTGTGCGTTGCAGTAGCTGCCTTAAACCCGCCATATTTGTTAAGTTTGTTTGAAATGTAGATTACATGACGAGATTGCTGCGTGGGACAAATCAGCGATGCCATGTAATTTGCAGTAAGGCTGGGTGGGGCCGCTGACATTTTCTGACAACACCCTAGTCTTTAGGCACCAAATTTGCATGGGTGCATATGGTGGGGTCTGACCCCGATAAATTGAAACGTGACAGAGTTTAAAACTTTAGAAGAAGGGTATTATTATGCTGACGTCATCAAAAACACTTAAATTGGCGGCTGGCCTGGCTCTCAGCGCAAGCTTTGCACCACTCGCTTTTGCCGGGAATTACGGCGGGCCGAGCTATACGCCTGATATGCTGCCCTCTAGCCCGAACGCTGGCATGTGCTATGCGCGCGTTGAGATTCCAGCTGAATATACGACAACGACAGAAGATGTCCTAGTCGAAGAAGGCTACACGACAATCGAGACAAGCAATCCGCAGCTGGCAAGCCGTCAGGAAAAGGTACTCGTGAAAGAGGCCTCTGTACGTTACGAAGTGAAACAGCCGACATTTAAGACAGTGTCTGAAAAAATCATGACACGTCCCGCTTATGACAAGCTGACGGTCACGCCTCCACGCTTTAGTCACGTCACTGAAACGGTTGCCTCATCAGAGCCGCGCCTTGTTTGGAAAAAAGGTAACCCTGGCAATCTTATGCGCCAAGG
>CALLME010000161.1 GCA_938007945.1 uncultured Caulobacterales bacterium | reverse complement strand
ATAAATGTGCGTCTTGTTCCGCCCTCTGCGTTATCTCCTGAAAGTGAGATGGAAGCACCGCTAGTACAGCCAAAACCGCCAGAATCAATTGTAGAGCCGGCGCCTGAGATTGCACCGACGCCAGAACCCGACATCACTCCAGACCCTGCGCCTACGCCTCAATCCGCGCCTAAATCTCCGCCCGTAACGCTTACCGCACCGCCCATTCTTAATTCTGAGCGTGGAACAACGCGCGGGGCGTTTCCTACGCAAGATTCGGGGAAGGATTATGTGCCGTCGCAATGGGCACTGGAGCCACCGCTGAGTGATCAGAACCTCAAAGGTATTGGTCTTCTTGACGACGCTGAGTGTTTACGCGCACTGTCAGAGGATTGCGCGGCGCTGCGTAAGGAAGTTTTCGCGGAATATGAACTGACCGAGATGGAAAAGGTCTGGACAGAGCCGCGGGCCGATACGGGGATGCCGTCCGAGTTTTACGGCCTGTCTGAGCGTGAAATTCGCCTCAAGATTGGGAGTAAGATTGCGGGTGAAAATGGGTTTATGATACTGCCTGGCATTGGCATTGATGGCTCGCTTTGGGATATGATGCACGGTGTGAAAAAGACGTGTCAGATGAAACGCGGGATTAACTCCGAAGGTCGCTATGATGTTGTAATGGTTTGTCCCGAGAGCTTACCCGCCGCGCGAGACAGAAAATATTATATTCCACCGAAGGAGTAGAATTATACATTCATTCCCATTTTTGTCATCGCGGAAAAGGGCATAGCCCGCATATCCGCGACCTCTCGTCATGCACTATTTCAACTGGAGAATACCATAAGGTCGCGGCTCAAGGCCGCGATGACAAATTGATTTGGATTTAGGTTTTATCGCGCTAAGAAAGGGGCATGACAAATCTACACCCCGCCCGCGACACGCTCTTCCTTCTCCCACCGGGCTTTTTTGACAATGAGCGTCGTGAGTTTTGTCCTGAGTGTGCGGAAATCTGGGGTGTGTTGTCCTATTTTCCGGCCATTAAGGAAAGCGTGGACATCGTCTATCAGGCGATTGAAAAACCGCGCGCAGATATTGTCGCCTTGTTAGGGGATAAGAACCAAAACTGCCCGACGCTCATACTCTCAGGCGGCAGTCCAGAGTTTGAGGACTGCGGTATTATGCAATATCGCGGGCATCATTTTATCAATAATGCGCGCGACATCGCTAAATATTGGGCCGCGCGTTACGGCACACCATATCCGCGCGGCAGTTAGCGCCTAATTATCAGGGTCTAAATCAACGCGGGGCGTTTCTTGCACTGCGCGTGGTCCACCGAGTTGCTCCACTTGCAAATCGCCGAGGTCGTCAAAGCCTTCCATTTCTTCAGGCGTAAGAGCCGTGGTGCGAGTACCTACGGGCGCGTCGCAGAGGTCAAGCACTTGGCGACCATTTGAGTCGACATAAAAGACTTGCTCAGGTTCAATCTCGCGCACGATTTTCTCTGTGCGTTGAATGGGCTCATAGGGCGGGTTCGCGATTTCTGTTGTCGCGTAAAATGTCTTTGTTTTCGCTGGGATGACTTTACGGGTGAGTGCCGAGACCGGTGTACAGGTGTCAATCACTTCGGGAACAACGACGACAACAGGTTCTTCAATAATTTCTGGCTCTGGCGTGGTTGTGCAAGCACTCACACTCAGGGCTAAAACAGTGCTGAGGGCAAGAAGGTTTAAACGAGTCATACGGGTCTCCAATGGGGCGTTCTGCCCTGTAGTCCGTTTCTCTATAGCAGGCAATTATGAATACAATATGGCCTATTGCAGTGCTGAGGTAACGAATGCCGCATCTATGCGACAGAATTCACGCATAATTTAGCCGTAATTTTGCGAAATCTCATAAAATTTCGGCATCTATTAACGCTATAGTTAATAATTTCTTGCACGCAGGCGGGAGAGCGGCCTGACCTTACAGCCTGTTAATTGGGAAAGGACGCCGACGCAGCTTAGGTTGCAGATGAATGACGTGCGTCGGTAGACCGAGGCGAACCCATATTTAGACGGATAGACTATGATTGATATTGTTACTTTTGTTTTGCAGGCCACAACGTTGGGCCCTGCGGAGTCTGTTACGGACTTCTCGTTTATTCGTCTGTTTATGATGGCCGATTGGGTTGTGAAATCCGTCATGCTTATACTTGTTGCGGCCTCTATTTGGTCTTGGGCGATTGCGGTGGACAAGGTGATAACCTTTGTGACGCTCAAGCGTCGAGCAGCCGATTTTGAAGAAACATTTTGGTCTGGCCGTACCTTGGACGAACTTAATCAAGGGCTCGCGACAGAGGCGCGTGATCCCATGGCGCGTGTCTTCGCAGCTGCTATGCGCGAATGGGACGAGAGTAAATCTGGCGCGCGCTCAGAACTCATGCTGCACAGCACGCATGAACGGATTGACCGCGTGATGAACCTCGTCGTGAACCGCGAACTCGCCAAAGCTGAGCGCGGTATGTCTGTTCTGGCGACCATTGGCTCGGCCTCTGTGTTTAT
>CALLME010000160.1 GCA_938007945.1 uncultured Caulobacterales bacterium | reverse complement strand
GTAAGATTTTGCCGTCTTATGCGGCGTATCTGTCGCGAGGAGATGGGCGTAGCAATAGCCACTCGCAGGGGTCGCCTTGAACCCGCCGTAACACCACCCGCCGTTAAAATAGAGACCGTCAATGTGAGTCTTATCGATAATGGGGGAGCCGTCCATCGACATGTCCATAATCCCGCCCCACATGCGCAGGAGGCGCGCTTTGCCAATCATCGGCATCAGGCTCATACCGCCTTCACATACATCCTCGACTACTGGCAAGTTGCCGCGCTGCGCATAACTATTATAGCCGTCAATATCGCCACCAAAGACAAGGCCACCCTTATCTGATTGACTTACATAAAAATGCCCTGCGCCATAGGTGATGACACCGTCAAGTACAGGTTTAAGGCCTTCGGTCACGAAGGCTTGCAGCACGTGACTTTCGAGCGGGAGATGCAGGCCCGCCATTGCCATGACACGGCTAGAATTCCCTGCAACGCAAACGCCCACTTTTTTGGCCCCGATGCGACCGCGCGTTGTCTCGACGCCCATGCAGACGCCATTCGCCATCTGAAAGCCGGTGACTTCGCATTGTTCAATGATGTCGACGCCCGCCTTATCGGCAGCATGGGCATATCCCCACGCGACCGCATCATGGCGCACTGTCCCGCCGCGCGGTTGCAACAGTCCGCCTCGGATAGGGAAGCGCGCATTGTCAAAATTGAGAAATGGATACAGCTTTCGCACGCTCGCTTCGTCAAGCAATTTCGCGTCCGCGCCATTGAGTGTCATAGCATTACCACGACGCGCATAGAAATCGCGCTGCGCATCGGAATGATAGACGTTTAAGACGCCGCGTTGGCTGACCATGGCGTTATAATTGACGTCCTGCTCTAGCCCTTCCCAAAGCTTGAGCGAAAACTCGTAAAAGGCTTCGTTTTCGTGAAGCAAATAGTTGGAGCGGATGATTGTCGTATTGCGACCGACATTACCGCCGCCAATCCAGCCTTTTTCTAAAACGGCAATCCGTTTTTGTCCAAATTTTGAGGCCAGGTAATGCGCTGTTGCGAGGCCGTGCCCGCCGCCGCCGATAATAATTATGTCATAATCAGACTTAGGCTCAGCTTTGCGCCAGACGGGTTTCCAGCCCTTGTGACCCGTGACGGCCTCTTTAAATATGCGCAGCGCAGAATAACCCATGTACCGACAGTAGCCATTCTTTGGCGGCTAACAATATGCCTTAGCGCATATAAGACTTATTAAGTTCCATAAATTAGGCACAGCGATATTGGCAGGCGGCGATTTTGCCCCTACACGGTGGGCATGAGCAATTCTTCTTACTTCAAGCCCTCCACAATCGCTTTACATACGGGCTATACGCCTGAAAGTGACCATGGCTCGCGGGCTGTGCCGATATATCAAACTACCTCTTACGCATTTGAAGATGTGAACGGCGCGTCTAGCCTGTTCAATGTCGAGCAGGGCGGGCACATTTATTCTCGCATCTCAAACCCAACTGTCGCCGTGTTAGAGCAGCGCCTCGCGGCCCTCGAAGGCGGGACGGGCGCGATTTGCACGGCATCGGGTATGTCGGCGCTCTTTGCGACGTTTATCACGCTCTGCTCTACGGGCGATCACATCGTCTCTAGTGAGCAGATTTACGGCTCGACTGCGACCACACTCCGATACACGCTCAAACGCATGGGGATTAGCTGTGACTTTGTGAATATCAATGACCCTGACGCTGTCGCAGCCGCTATTAGGCCTAATACAAAGCTCATATTTTGCGAATCGATTTCTAACCCAGGTATGCAAGTCACGAACCTTCCGCAGCTCGCAAAAGTCACGCAGCCTGCGGGCGTGCCCATTGTGATTGACGCAACTTTTGCAACGCCTGCGCTAAACCGTCCGCTAGAGCACGGCGCGAATATTGTCGTTCACTCCATCACAAAATGGATTGGCGGGCATGGCACATCAGTAGGTGGCTGTATCATCGACGGCGGTAATTTTAATTGGGGCGTCAAAGGCAAAGACGGCAAAGACCGTTTTCCAGAACTTACTGAACCCTATGCACCGTTCCACGGCATGAAATTTTGGGAAGAGTTTGGCCCCACGGCTTTTGTCATGAAAATCCGCAGCGAAGCCATGCGCGACTTAGGTGCGGCCTTGTCCCCTCATAATGCGTTTCTCATCTTGCAGGGTGTAGAGACGCTTGAACTGCGTATGAAAAAGCATGTTGAGAATACAATTGCGTTGCGCGACTGGCTATCGGAACAAAAAGGCGTGTCGTGGGTACGTCATCCCGATTTGAGTAATGAGCCGCATGTGGCGGAGATGTTTCCATATGGCGCAGGCTCCATGCTCTGCTTTGGTGTCGCGGGCGGCCGCGCGGGCGGGGCGGCCTTTATCAACACTGTGAAATTGGCATCTCATCTCGCTAATGTTGGCGATAGCCGCACACTGGTCCTTCATCCTGGCAGCACGACACACTCGCGCCTCACCAAAGACGCTATGGAAGCTGCGGGAATTTCCGAAGACCTCATCCGCGTGTCGGTGGGGTTAGAGGATATCGAGGACATCAAAGCCGATTTTGCCAAAGGGCTGAAGGCCGCGTCACGGGTGGCGAGCTAATGGAACTCACTGTTCAAAACGCGCCCGTTTATGTCGCGACAGGTGGCAAAGACTTCGACCCCGCACTGCCTACCGTGGTGTTCATCCACGGTAGCGGCGGTGACCACCGCACATGGGCTTTGCAAACGCGTTGGTTTGCCTATCACGGCTATAGCGTCCTCGCGCCTGACCTGCCAGGGCACAGCTTATCAGGCGGAGAGGCCTTCACCAAGATTGAGCAGAGCGCTGATTGGCTCGGGGAATTTCTTGAGAAAGCAGGCGTGAAAGCCGCGCATATGGTCGGGCATAGCCAAGGATTTCTCAGCGCGCTGGCCTTTGCCAAACATCATGAAGATAAGCTATTATCTCTTACAGCCATAGGCACCGCCGCTGCTATTCCCGTTAATCAAGCCTTGATTGATACGGCCAAGGACAGCTCCGCCAAAGCGGCGCATATGATGTGTAATTGGGGTTTTGGCCCTGACGCGCATTTGGGGCGTAGCTCCGTCCCTGGTATGCAGCCAATCGCCATTTCGCGCTCTATTATGAGCCGCAACCCCCTTGCGGCGGATTTACAGGCCTGTGCAGATTACACAGACGGTAACGCAGTCGCAGAAGCTTTAACAATCCCACGTCACTGCATCCTCGCAACGCATGATAAAATGACGCCGCTAAAGGCTGGGCTTGGCCTTTCTAAGACTATGGGCATTGAGCCAACTATCATATCGGAACGCGGGCATATGCTGCCGCTTGAAGCGCCGAAACAGACCCTTATGGCGCTACGAGATTTTATTGGTTCAATTACCTCACAGAGAGACGCCGCATGAGTATTCAAAAAGTAGCCGTTATCGGCGCGGGCACAATGGGCGCAGGTATTGCGGGGCAGGCGGCGAATGCAGGCTGTGACGTGCTTCTCCTTGATCTGAAAAGCGACGGGAAGGACGTCAATGCGCGCGCCCAAGCGGGACTAGACCGCATTTCAAATCCAAACAATCTCGGCATTCTCAGCCCCGATCTTGCCAGTAAGATTACAGTAGGAAATATCGAAGATGATTTCCACAAACTCGCGGACTGCGACTGGATAGCCGAAGCTATTTTAGAACGGCTTGATTTGAAAAAGGCGCTTTATAAAAATCTTGATGAGGTTTGCAAAGATGACGCGATTATCTCGTCGAACACCTCGACCATTCCCATTAAATTACTCGTCGAAGATATGCCGCTCGCCTTTCGCAAGCGCTTTGCCATAACACATTTTTTCAATCCTGTGCGTTTTATGCCACTGCTTGAGCTTGTCGCGGGCGAAGATACTGACCCACAGATTATGCAAGAGCTTCATAGCTTTTGCGATGAACGATTGGGTAAGTCCGTCGTGACGTGCCTTGATACGCCAGGCTTTCTAGGCAATCGCGTGGGGTGCTACGCCATCCAAGCGGCACTGCATAAAGCCAAAACTATGGGGCTTTCGCCGCAAGAGGCAGACGCCATTTTTGGCCGTCCTATGGGTATCCCTAAGACGGGGGTTTTTGGGCTTTATGACTTAATCGGTATTGATTTGATGAGTGATGTGGCGAGTAGCCTTGTGAATATATTGCCAAAAGGCGATGCGTTCCTTGACGTCGGGAACAAGCTCGCTTTGATGGAAAACATGATTGCGAATGA
>CALLME010000159.1 GCA_938007945.1 uncultured Caulobacterales bacterium | reverse complement strand
CCGCCACTACCGCCGCGTGCGTCGGGATTTTCAGGATCGCTCTCACCGCCTCCCCCGCCTGCTTGCGCGTCAGAATCGGTCTCGCTTTGGCCCGGCGAGTTGCCGTCCTCTTCTCCGCCGCCGCCTTCTGCCGCCTTGTCTGAACCTGCGGGGAGGCCGTCTTTGAGGCCGTCAACAAGGTCAGCGATTTGGGCTTGGCGTTTTGCGAGTTCATCTGCGCCCATGGCTTGTTGCTCACCAGATTCGGGCGTGGCCGAGCCGTCTTGGCTATCAGAACCGTTTTGGCCCGACTGCCCATCATTTTGTTCACCGCCGTCTTGTTGGTCCTGATTTTCAGCTTGCTTCTCGGCTTGTTCCGTCTCGTCTTTAAGTTCGCGCTGCTCCCCGAGAAGGTCGGCGAGGTCTTCGAGACTTTCTTTCATCTCTTCGCTCATTTCACCAGAGGAGGGGTCGCCGCCTTCGCCGCCACTGCCGCCTTTGGTCATTTGGATTTTCATATTTTCTAGCAATTCTGCGAGCTTTTTAAGCGCGCGACGCGCACCTTCCGTATCGCCAATGCGGTTGGCTTCTTCAATGGCTTTGAGGAGTTCTTCAATCTCGTCCGTGCTGCGACCCCCGCCACCGCCGCCTCCATCCGGGCCGTCGGCCATATCTTCTTTAGCCTGCTCGGTGAGTTCTTTGATATAGCGCTCCACCGCTTCGTCATAGCGGTTAAAAAGCGTATCAATTTCGCGCTGTGGCGCGCGGCGCGCCATGCCTTCATTGAGATTGGCTTCGGCTTCACGCATTTCCTCAAGCGCGGTGCCAAGCGAGCCAAATTCTGCGCGTATGGCGATATTCCACAGCGTGTCGGGAAGCGGCTTGATGCCGTTAATCTCGCGCGAATGCCGCAGCGTGCTAAGCACATTTTTAAGTCCCATAAACACGGCAGGGTCTTCGTAGAGACCCGCTGGCGCGTCCGTGATGGCGTCTATCAGCGCGGCGGCGCGTTGTATGTCTGCGGGGGCGCGGCCCAATTTTTGGTCAGTTTCCCAATCATCAAAGCGCGGCATATTTTCCCATTCTTTGCGCGTACGACGCGGGAGTGGGGCGTAGCGCGGCTCACCGTCAAGCCCAGCCATAATCAGCATGCGGTTTTCAGCTACAGCTTTGGCAATAGGCTCAATGAAGATTTTATCGGGAATGGTGAAATAGGCGAAATCCGTTTGCGCGCTTTCGCCGAGACCGTCTGTCGCGATGAGACGACCTTTGACCTTACGGCCCGCCCATTTATGTTTGGTTAGGTCAAGTACGGCGTCTGTACCTTTGGTTTCTCGTACAGATTTCCCAGTCAACGGCACAACTACGCTCGCAGGCGCGTCGTCACCTTCGAGCAGTGTCATTTCAAGGCTCAAGCTCTCGACACCGTAATCATCTTTGAGAGAATATTGAAAGCCGAGCCTGTCGCGCTTATCCGCTTTGGGCGGCTCCACCCAATCCACTTCGGGCGCGGTGTCAGCGATGACGTTGAGGTCCCAAATGCGGCGTTTGGTCCCGACGCGCCATTCAGCTGTCGTGGAGCTATCCAGTACAGTGCGCGCCTCGAAACTATCGGGGCCGAGACGTTTAAGCTTAAGATATTTTGTGCCGAAAAGCCCACCGTTTTTAAGCTTAAGGCGCGGGGCGTCTTTTAAGCCTTGGATGCGCGCGACAAGCTCTGACCCTGCGGGTATGTCGACGCTCTGCTTGCCTTTAAAATAAACAGGTGGACGACCTGTATAGTCAGGCGGGTCAACCCAAGCGTCAAAGGTGACTTTCGTGGGGTCCATCGGGCTTTGCCATGTTGGCAGAAGTGCGCGGCGCAAACGTTCGCCGTTATCCCCGACGCCGACAATGACCGCGAGGCCCAAAACGATGGGCGCGACAAAGCGCAGGAAATATTTATCACGCGGGCCAATGACGGAAACGGGCGTGGCGGGTTTTAGTAGGCTCGCATCCTTACGCGCGCGGGCTTGGTGGGCTTCCCAGAGCGGATCGCCGAGCACAGGTTTATCACGCAGGACTTGCAGCGGACGGTGCGTCACGCCGCTATCGCCTTCAACGCGGCGGGCGGCTTGTGAGCGTGTGGGCCGTTCGATATGGCGCAGGGCAAGGGCTGAGCGGACGATAAAATAGAGCGTGATAATTAGGGCAAGCAAACGCCACGGATCGCCAATGCGCTGCCAAATACCCAAATAGGCGCCTGCTAAAAATAAGCTGAGCGCCAAAACACTGGGCGCGAGGGCAGGGGCGTAGCGCTCCCAATACATCCACATCTGTGCGCGACGCGAGAGGGCATCGCCCGTTTTTAACAGGGGATCTCTTTCTTTTGACTTTGAGAAAAGACTAAACATCAAAGTCTTATAACCTCGCAACAGATGCAAAGACTATTAAATTAAACGTCACAATGCAGTGACATTTTGACGACCTAAAAATAACTAAATCCAATCAGGAATAGATTCAGCGCGGAGAATGTCTTCAAGGCTTGGGCGGTCTCTCACGACAGAGAATTGATCACCGTTCACCAACACTTCGGGGATGAGGGGGCGGGTGTTATATTGGCTCGACTGTGACGCGCCGTAAGCGCCTGCAGAATGCAGCACAATTAGTTCCCCCGCCTTCATTTCAGGCAGTTCACGCCGTTTAGTAAAGGTATCGCCGCTTTCACATATCGGCCCGACCACATCATAGATTTGCGTATTAAAATCACGCCCTGAGGCTTTGACGGGTTCAATCTCGTGATAAGCATCATAAAGCGCAGGACGGATAAGATCATTCATGGCCGCATCAATGATGAGAAATTCTCTGTCTTCACCCGATTTAGCGTAGATAACTTTGGACAAAAGCACACCTGCATTGCCCGCAATCATGCGGCCAGGTTCAAAGATGAGCTCGACATCCATCTCGGAGGTGAGGTCTTTGACAAGCGCGCCGTATTCAGACGGCGGCGGCGGTGTTTTCGTGTTATCTCCGTAAGGGATCCCCAGCCCACCGCCAATATCAAAACTGCGGATGGTGTGTCCTTGGGCGCGGAGTTTCGCAATCAACGCACCAACTTTTTCAATGGCTTTTTCAAAAGGGGCCAGGCTGTCAATTTGACTGCCGATATGCATATCGACGCCGACGATTTCAATGCCTTTGAGCTCGCCTGCGCGCGCGTAAGCGGATTCCACGGATGACCACGCAATGCCGAATTTATTCTCAGCTTTGCCTGTTGAAATTTTCTCATGCCCGCCTGCTGTGACATCGGGATTAACACGAAAGGCGACAGGTGCGCGCGTCCCCATAGAAACCGCGACGTCTGAGAGTTGCTCAAGCTCTGGCAGGCTTTCGACGTTAAAGACGCGAATCCCCGCTTTGAGCGCGGCGCGCATTTCAGATTCCGTCTTACCCACGCCAGAGAAGACAATTTTTTGTGCGGGTATGCCCGCAGTCAACGCACGGACCAGTTCGCCTTCACTCACCACATCTGCGCCTGCACCTAATTTGGCAAGCGTGGCGAGTACGGCAATATTGGAGTTAGCTTTGACCGAATAGGCTATCAGCGCTTTGCGACCTTTGAAAGCGTCAGCAAAGACGTTAAAATGACGCGTGAACGTAGCCGTAGAATAGACATAGGCGGGTGTGCCGACAGTTTTTGCAATATCGCGCAGGGCAACGTCCTCGGCAAACATTTCGCCGTCTTTATAATCGAAATGGCGCATGATTAGCTGTCAGAATCGGGTGTCACGGGTTGAGTTTCGCTCGACTTATCCCCCCAAATCGGCGGCGGTGTTTCGAGGTCGCCCTTAATGCCGCAGCCCCCAAGAGCCAAAGCGGATATTAAAGTGAGCGTAAATAGTCGTTTGCGGGTCATACAGTCTTCTAAGCAACTCATGCGAAGGCGTAAAGCGCTTTCGCCCATGCGAGCGTGACAACTGCGAAATGAACAATCTTTCACTCGCTATCTGTGCTAGCTATAGGGATAGTTATGTCGAATTGAAGGGTTGAATTATGCGGTTTTTTATAAGTGTTGGGTTAGGTTTATCTCTTTTAGCCAGTGTGCCTGCGCAAGCGGATGATTTTGACCGTGACGCCGTTCGTGGCGAAACATATTGCTTCCCGACCAAATTTGCGATTGAGACAGTCGGCAAGTTAAAGGGCGCAGATGCCGATAAAAAAGATGTTGTTGCCCCGCCGCTCACGCCTCGCTTTCGGATATTTGACGGAGGCGTTATGCCCACGCGCTATTTTATCAAAGGCGAGCAGGAGACTGATTTCACGATTGCGCCCAGCGGCGCCACGCCAGATTTTATGGCAAAGGTCGAACGCGCTGAAAAAGACAGTGAAATTTGCATCACAGACCCCACGCGTATAGGGCGCCCAGGTGATGACGAAGGGTTGTATTTTGAGATGGGCCTCACACCTGAATTTAAAAACACCTCTGGCATTTACAAAATGGAGGAACTCAAAGAAGGGACTGATGACGGGAAGTCACTTTATAAAAAAATGATTCCCGCTGTTGCGCGCATGTTTATGCCGAGCACAGATCATTTATCACTTCGCTATGAGGCTGAAGGGACGCCGTTTCAGGCGGTTGCTTATAAAGATGGCAAAGCGTTGCCCTCCATAAAGTCTGAAATCTACAATGAGGCCTATGTTTTTGATTTGGATGACTTAGAAGATATGGGGGCTGATACGCTTAAGATTAGTGGTGGATCTTATACGCTCTCACCTGTGCCAAGCATCAAGACCATGAAGAAATACGATATTGGTGAGAAGAAAATCTACACACAGAATGAAAACGGTGACTGGGTCAGATGACTAGGTATTTATTATTGACAGCCATTGCGTCTGCAATTTCAGCGCCTGCTTTTTCAGATGACCTAGCTGCGCCCACACCACCTGCCGAGAAATGCTTTCCAGCCGAGGGGCTTGTGAAATATTACGAAAAAATGAGCAGTCTCAAGCCCGCACGACTTGATACGCTTGAAGCCGTCATGAGTGCGGAATTTGTGCGCGATGACGAGACAATTGAGTTGCCAAAATTTTGGTCGCGTCATGCGGGGCAGGACACATGGTTTACAGTCAGCGCGGATGGTCGTGTGACGGATTTTCATTCTAAAGTTAAAAACCTGCCGAAGGAGGCAGAGCTTTGCGGACAGGTCAGAACGCCCGACGGAGAAGAGCCAAAAATTGGTCTGTCTATGGATAGTGATGTGCTGTTTAAAAACCGTACGGGGCCGTATTCACTCGCAGAGCTTCAAGACGGCGTCGGTGACGGGAAATCATTTTATAAGAAAATGTTTGGCGGGCCGATGGCCATGCTGGTCCCAAAGATGACCCATTTGACGGTGCAATATCTAAAGGAGGATACGCCGCTCCAACTGTCATTTACCCAAGACGGTGCGCCCGTGGCCATGCCGCCATTTGAAAAATTTGGCGGGACTTATGTCATCGGTCTTGATGATATTGAAGACACAGGTGCGGATACAATGGTTGTGAGCGGCGGTGAGTTTAAACTCATGCCGAGCCCGAGTGTGAAAAAGATGAAAGCGCTCGGCTTTAGCGAAGACGAGGATGACGGAGACGATTAAGTTGGGCGATATGTGATGAAGATTGACTGGGTTGATACCGACCAAGACGGCACATATTTTTGCGGTGATTTGAAAACTGATTACGCCAATGGTTTGGCTCAGTGGCTCGTCGTAATCATACAAACGGCGATTTCGCGCGGTGGGAAATGGAACGCTTTGATCGCCGACCTTTGGCCCAATTGTGAAAATTACTGCCGCCTCATCGGCCATGTGCAAATGGATGATGTTTCGGTCGGCTATGATACGGGGTTTCGATATTCGGCTGAACTTATTGATTGGGATAAGGCGGGCGTGAAGGCCGATAGTTTGCCGCAAATTGAGGCGTGGCTTCAGCAAGCAGTGCAAGTGCCCGCCACCCGAGACGCACTACGCAAAGCTCATGCCCAAAATCCGTTCGAGCTGCGCGTCACAGACTTACGGCGCGGGTAAAATTAAAGATGCAATTAGGATAGATTTTTAATCGTACGCATATTAGCCTAGGATTATGAAAAAACTTCTCTTGCTCAGTGCGTTTACCTTAGTTGCTTGCGGCCAGACGCAAAACTCAAATAGTTCAAGCCCCGAGTCTACGGCTCCGCCTACCAATATGCCAACGGCGGCGGATTACCCGTCTCAAATTTCGCCTGAGCTTGCTGACCGCTTCTCCGCGCTGGCAATCGCTTGTGTGCAGCAAGAATTCCCTAATAAAATCTCGCGTACGACGGATACGGCAGAGGAAATTGGGCGACCTAAGGAATTGTTTCCCGTCTTTTACGGTTGCTTTGATTGGCATAGTGCAGTGCACGGACATTGGCTTCTTGTGCGGCTTTTGCGCGTCGGTCCGCAGGATGCGGCGTGGCGCGACGCGGCGATTGAAAAGCTTGAGCAGAATTTTACGCAAGACAACATCGCAGGCGAAATTGCCAATTTTGCGCGACCCGCACGCGGCTCTTGGGAGCGGCCTTACGGCGTGGCGTGGTTCTTACAGCTTACCGCTGAGCTTCGAGAGTATGATAATCCGCGTGCTAAAGTTTGGCTTGAACGGCTGGCCCTGCTAGAAGCCGATATTGCGCAGAGCCTCAAAGATTGGCTTCCAAAACTCGCCTATCCGATACGGCTCGGCACGCATAATCAAAGCGCCTTTGCCTTTGGGCTAATGCTCGATTGGGCGCGCGTTGCGGGCGATACAGAGATGGAGCGTTTGATAATTGAGCGCTCAAAAGCGTTTCATATGAATGACGTCAATTGCCCGCTCGCCTATGAACCGTCTGGTGAAGATTTCCTCTCGCCTTGCTTGATGGAGGCAGACCTTATGCGGCGTATTCTCACTCGCACAGAGTTC
>CALLME010000158.1 GCA_938007945.1 uncultured Caulobacterales bacterium | reverse complement strand
GAGCAAGGCGAGATTTGCGCGCGCGGCTATCATGTCATGCTTGGTTATAATGATAATCCAGACGCCACCTCTGCGGCGATTGACGCCGACGGCTGGCTCCATTCCGGAGACTTAGGCCGCATGGACTCGCGCGGATATTTGCGCATTACGGGTCGCGTAAAAGAAATGATTATTCGCGGCGGCGAGAACCTTTTCCCTGTCGAGATTGAAAACGCTATGCTTGAGCATCCCGAAATAAACGAGGTCGCCGTCGTCGGTGTCGCGGACGAAAAATGGGGTGAACAAGTCGCCTGCTTTATCAAAACCAGCGACACACCAAGCTTCACTGCAATTGATCTTAAAGCCTTTGTGCGCGAACGCCTCTCTCCACAAAAAACCCCCGCCTATTGGATTGTCGTCAAAGACTGGCCGTTGACGGGGTCAGGTAAAGTGCGCAAGTTTAAACTCGCCGAGATGTTTGAAACAGGTGAGTTTGAGGTTTGGGAATAATTAATTCCCTTGCCGAATATAAGCCCTATAGGCCGTCGGCGACATACCAAACCACCGTTTTGCCGCGGCTGTAAACGACCTATCTGTCGTATAGTCGAGCATGGTTGCGACACGCGCGATAGAGATATCTGACTCTTCTAGCAAACGCTCGGCGAGGTTTCGGCGGACATCATCAAGCACTTCAGAATAGCTTGTACCTTCATCCTTTAACAGGCGTTGAAGCTTTTTTGGATGCATCTCAAGTGCCGCGGCAATCTGCGTAACATCAGATGAATTTGTGCCCATTATGATGGGTAAAATTTCAGCTATGTTGAGCCGCAGAGTTTGTTTCACGCGGGGCGTGCGATTTTGTCGAGTCTTGAAATAAGTTTCAATTAGTGGCGATACAAACTTCGTGAAAGCGGACGATTTTTCGACAAGTAAGATTTCGCGATCGGCGACAATCATATTACGTTCCGCGTTGAACTCTACGTCACAGTTAAAGATTTTTTTATACATACTCAAATCAGCCGGCGCATTGTGCTGAAATGTGACCCGAGTAATTTTTAAATTCGGAATAAGTCGCCGCCCCGTAACAACTATATCTCCCATAATTTGTTCGATAAATTGCCGACACGGCACTGACAAAGGATGAATTGAAATAATTCCCCTGGCCTCACCTAATGCGGTATCATCTTCATAACTATATCGCACACCGTTTGTATGGACAGTCTGATATTTGATCGCCAGATCCAAGAAATGTTTCACACTCGTCGCGTTTTTAACTAAAAACAAGGTTGGACCGTTATGTCGGGGCTCCTGAGTGAAAAATTCCACCCATTTGAGGCCAAGATAAGGCTCATTCAACTTCCGTGATGCCAACTCAAAATACCGCACCATCGCGTTCCAAGACACAAATTGAATTCTGCCCTTTTGCGGCGTTGTATTCAGCCCAGCCTCATGCATAAGAGCCAATGGATTACCCCCTAACTTGAGAATAAATTCATCAAATCCGTCGGTCTGCAAATAAGACCGAGTGTATAAACCTTCTCTATTCATGCGCCTCTTTTTACCACATCACAAAAGAATTGAGCGCTCGGGGATGTGGTGGGGCCGAGCGCTCAACGCTGTATCATGGGAAATGGAACAGCGTGTTTGTAAAGGTCCAATGCTATAACATCTCGATAAGACCTGCGTTCTTTGCCAATAAATAATAAAATGTCACACGCCGCTTATGTCGGTCGCCCTTCATAGTTTGGCAGACTGTATTAATGGCCTCTTCTGCGGACTCTGGCCCCATGCCTAACTTTTTGGCACAAAATCCATCTCTGACGCGCTGTCGCTCCGCTTCATTGGCACAAGATACGATGGCTGCATCTCTACTTTGCAAAGCTACGCCGCAATATAAGACAATCTTCTGCACGCGATCGAGGGCCGCGCCTCTATGATAACGCCTGACGTCTTCAATATAATCCACTGCTTTGGGCACATTAGGCTCCAATAGCAATTGGATCATGTTGACCTATCGGCGACGTCATAGCTTTGAATAAATTTTCTACAAATCCGTGCAGCCGAGTTGGTAAATCAGGCGTGTTTTCAAATTTAAAAAATCTTGAATTTGGCAAAACTTGCACAGCATAGACAACAAGGAATGACTTGTGAAATCGGTCAGCATAGGTCACTTTGACGGTAATTAAATAGTCGAGATCTGACCGCCGCGTATATAATTTGCTTATCGGATTACTGGTGGGCTTAGATCGGCTCGGCGCGAAGGGGCGCAACTGAATTCGTGCAATTGCGGGACTTTCAAATACACTTAAACGCCTAATACTCACGTTATTATGGTCAATTTTTGCGAGAGATTTATGTAATCTTTGCAACGGCGTTTCCGACGGCAAAGCATGAGCCTGGAATGTCGATTTATATATTTTATAGCTCGGCTTAAACATTTGAACTCACAAGACGGCAATCAGGGATTAAAAGCGACATTGCGTCAGATAAACCCGGCTCTGGTTGTTCAAAAAGAAAATCCAACGTGTCAATTGAACATGTCAATCGACGCGCAAGTAGGTTTAGGATAACATCTTGTGACAGACTATCGTTAGGACTCTGCGCTCGATCTGTCGTCATATTATCCTCCCAGAATATGAAAAACTGCCCAGCTCAAAATTGAGCTGGGCATGAATCGGAGGCGGGGCAACACCTCCAATTCTCACGCCCCAGCGCCCCCAAGCACTATGGTAGGTCGTGATATCTTTGGTTTAGGGATGCGCACTCTTATGAAAAGGGCATTATGTCTTGTATTATGCGTTTACGCACGCCGCGACATTCTGTTCATATTCAGTTCATGTTGGGTTCATGCCTGGTTCAGATATCGTTTTTTCTTAGTTTGCGTATATTTCCCAAAATAATGCCGCTTTTTTAAATCTAAGAGCCAAAAAACAGCCCATCAGACACAAGTCACGCATGGTTATTTGGGTAATATAAATATTTACAACTGAGGAAGTTGAAATTGAGATGTTTAGGTAAACTCTGAAACGGACAACTTTTGTAATTTCGTCTCAATAATTTTAGATAAGTCGGCCACTGATACATCCCGTTCAGCGTGCCTCCACCATAACAAAGACATCACTTCAGCTTCAGTGGGCACAAGATAGCAGATTACTGAGAAATCCTAATTTGAAAATTTAGCGCCTAAATCTATCTCAAGCGCTTCTATAAACTCGTAGAAAGCTCTCCCGAAATTTCCAAATCAGAAACAAAGTTAGATTTGCTAGTCGCGGGACAACCATACATATCTCCATAAGGAGCAAACTCAGTTAGTAAGAGTGATAAAACAGAAGCTTCAATATCTATTTTTTCTAAGCATTGTAGCGAACCGCCTTAAACTTGCGTCCAATCCAAAACGACTTTCCCCGTTTTCCCCGTCTCCATCAAATCAAACGCCTTTTGAAAATCGTGGGCGGCGAAGCGGTGCGTGATCATCGGGCTCATGTCGAGGCCGCTATCGAGGAGCGCAAGCATTTTATACCAAGTCTCATACATTTGCCGGCCGTAAATGCCTTTAAGCGTCAGGGCTTTGCCGACGAGTTTGCCGAAATCGAGCGGGAACGGTTTTGACGGAATACCAAGCATAGCGATATTACCGCCCATCAGCATAGTGTCGAGCATTTGATTAAACGCAGGCTCTGCGCCGCTCATCTCTAGGCCGACATCAAAACCCTCATTCATGCCGATTTTTGTCATCACTGTGCGCAAGTTTTCATTCATTGTATTGACCATACGCGTACGCGGCGCAATTTTACGGGCGAAATCGAGCCGCCAATCATTGATATCCGTCAGCACGATACGGCGCGCGCCTGCTTTCTCAGCCACCGCCGCCGCCATAATGCCGATAGGTCCAGCGCCTGTAATGAGGACATCTTCCCCGACCAAATCAAATGCGAGCGCCGTATGCACCGCATTACCGAGCGGGTCCATTATGGCGGCAATCTCAAGCGGGAAATCATCGGGGAGCGGGATGACGTTAAATTCTGGCAGGGCGAGATACTGCGCAAACGCCCCTGGCAAGTTCACGCCAATGCCTTTGGTATCAGGATCGAGGTGGAACTTACCTGCGCGCGCATTTCTCGACCGCGTGCCAACGACATGCCCTTCGCCTGTCACGCGTTGGCCGACCTTCACGCGTTTGACTGTCGAGCCAATCGCCGCAACCGTGCCGCCATATTCATGACCCACGACAAGACCCACAGGTACGTTTTTTTGCGCCCACTCATCCCAACGATAAATATGCATATCGGTGCCGCAAATGGCGGTACGCTCGATTTTGATGAGCACTTCATTGGGTGCAATGTCCGGCACGCCTACGTCCTGCATCCACAAGCCTTTTTCGCCTTTGGTTTTAACGAGCGCTTTCATCGTTTTGCTCATGAGACGACTCCAAGCTCGCGTCCGACTTTGGTAAAGGCTGCAATCGCGCGGTCAATATGGGCGGGTGTGTGCGCAGCGCTCATCTGCGTGCGGATGCGCGCTTTCCCTTTGGGTACAACAGGGAAAAAGAAGCCTGTGACGTAAATGCCTTCGTCGAGTAATTTCATCGCCATCTCTTGCGCGACATTCGCATCTCCGAGCATGACAGGGATGATAGGATGTTCACCGTCTGGGAGCGTAAAGCCTGCCGCAGTCATGCCCGCGCGAAAGCGGGCGGCATTTTCAAATAACTGCCTGCGCAAGTCATGCCCGTCTTTGGCAAGTTCAATCGCTTTCAAGCTCGCGCCCACGAGTGCTGGGGCGAGTGAGTTGGAAAACAGATACGGCCTAGATTTCTGGCGCAGCATATCAATGACGTTTTCACGCGCGCAGGTAAATCCGCCCATCGCCCCGCCGAGCGCTTTACCTAGCGTGCCAGTCAGAAAGTCCACCTCTCCTTCAACGCCACAAAATGCCGCTGAACCGCGTCCACCTTCCCCGAGAAACCCTGTCGCATGACAGTCATCGACCATCAACAAAGCGTCGTATTTTTTCTTCAACGCCACAACCTCGTCAAGCTTGGCGATTGTACCGTCCATAGAAAACACGCCGTCAGTCGCGATAACAATATGGCGCGCGCCGTCTTCGCGAGCTTGTTTGAGCTGCACTTCAAGGTCGACCATATCGGAGGTCTTGTAACGATAACGCTTGGCCTTACAGAGGCGGATGCCATCAATAATAGAGGCATGGTTGAGCGCGTCTGAAATGATAGCATCCTCTGGTCCAAAGAGTGGTTCAAATAAGCCTCCATTGGCATCAAAGCAGGCGGCATAAAGTATGCTGTCTTCAAAACCGAGCCAGTCAGCAATGGCCTTTTCGAGGTCTCTATGTTGGGTTTGCGTGCCGCAGATAAAGCGCACACTTGCCATGCCAAAACCGAATGTCTCCATGGCGTCTTTACTGGCCTTAACAAGCGCTTTGTTATCCGCCAAACCAAGATAGTTATTCGCGCAAAAATTCAGAACCTCTTGCGTCGCGCCACTGCTCGCCACATCAATTTCAGCCGTTTGCGCGCTCTCGATTAACCGCTCACGCTTATAAAGCCCGTCCGCTTCGATAGCGGTCAATTCAGATGTGATATGGGAATAAAAACTCATATTGCCCTCGATGCGTTTAAGGTATGACCATAGAACTTATATGATAGCTTCCCGCCATTGTCTTTTCGATTATGCCTCGATAATAGAAAAAATCACGCAGATACGCCTTTGAAGCGCTTAAAAGTGAAGAAATTTATCAGAAAGTCCGACTGTGAGTGCTCCTTAATGCACAGATGGGTGGATTTTTGCTCATATATCTGTTATAATTAAGGAAATTAGACGGCGCGGAGCCCTAAATCTCCCGCGCCGTTTTGTTGTTTAATTAAGACGCGTCACCATTAATTGGGGTGGCAGACGCGCAAATTCAGAGGTTCCCACATGGCAACTGCGCCTATCCGTAAAGGTACAACCAAACGTAAACCATCAAAAGTTCAAGTCTTTAAGCCTAAACAATTTATTGTCTATCCCGCCCACGGTGTTGGACAAGTCACAGCCGTTGAGAAAGAAACCGTCGCTGGCTTTGACATCGAAGTCTACGTGGTGTCGTTTGAGCAAGAAAAAATGATCCTACGCGTTCCGACAAACAAGGCCTCACTTTCTGGCATGCGGTCGCTTTCAAACGAAAATATTTTGAAAGACTCTTTCACAACTCTCAAAGGTCGCGCGCGCATAAAACGCACAATGTGGAGCCGTCGCGCCCAAGAGTATGAAGGTAAAATCAACTCAGGTGAGCTTATCCTCATCTCAGAAGTTGTCCGGGACCTTTACCGTACAGACGCGCAACCCGAGCAGTCTTATTCAGAACGTCAACTTTATGAACGCGCTCTCGACCGCATGGTGCGCGAAGTCGCCGCCATCAAAAAAGTAGATCGCGACGTCGCCATTGAAGAGATCATGGATACGCTTAACACAGCGCGCGCGAAAGCGGCTGCGAAGGCCGCTAAAGAAGCAGCGAAAAACGCCGACAATGACGACGGCGAGGAAGAAGCCGCGGCGTAGAGCTTTCGTATAAAACTGATAAAGGCGAGTTTCCAATTCGGAGGCTCGCCTTTTTTGTAGCCCAGCGCAACCTTGCCAAACTCTCGCATTGTCCCACCGCGCGGAAACGCCTAGATAACCTTATGACAAAAGATACACGCTTCAAATCCTCGCCAACCGCACATGACGAAAGTCTCGTCGTGCCAAAGGATAATTCGTCGCCGCTACTAAAATTCATTGTAGATGACGCCCCTGAAGCGGGCAGCGTACAGGAAGTCGCGGATGGTGTATTCTGGCTTCGCTTCCCACTGCCTATGCGCGGGCTCAACCACATCAACCTCTGGGCGCTACGCGACGGCGATGGTTGGGTTATCGTTGATACAGGCATTGGCAGCGCCCAAAGCAAAGAAATTTGGCGCAAACACTTCGCGGAACTAATGGGAGGGCGTCCCGTCAACCGCGTGATAGTCACCCACCTGCATCCCGACCATAGTGGCCTCGCAGGATGGATTTGCCGTAAATTTGGCGCCCCGCTCGTAATGACGCGCGGCGAGTATTTCCTCTGCCGCCTCATGGCCGCAGATACTGGCAGCGTCGCCCCGCGGGAGGGCCTGAACTTTTATAAAAAGGCAGGCTATACGGAAGAGCAGCTTGAGCTTTATAAATCGCGTTTTGGTGGCTTTGGCAAAGCCATAACGCCTATGCCGCATAGCTATGACCGCATTGTCGAAGGTGATACGGGCCTCATTAATGGCCGCGAATGGCGTGTCATTATTGGCTCTGGTCACTCGCCTGAACATGCTGTTCTCTGGTGTCCAGAGCTTAAAATCGCGCTATCGGGCGATCAAATCCTGCCCAATATCAGTTCCAACGTCTCCGTTTGGCCAACAGAACCTGAAGGCAATCCGCTGCAAGACTGGATTGATAGCTGCAAGAAACTTAAAGCCGTTCTGCCGAAAGACACATTGATTTGTCCCGCCCACGGCATCCCGTTTCGCGGCGCGCATAGGCGGCTCAATAAATTGGTCGAGCATCACGAAAAAGCACTCGACCGTCTCTATGATCATTGCCGTACACCGAGGCTCTCGACAGAGGTTTACCCCGTTCTTTTCCGCCGTACAATTAATGACGG
>CALLME010000157.1 GCA_938007945.1 uncultured Caulobacterales bacterium | reverse complement strand
ATGGGTCAGTTTCACCTTTCCGCCCGCCGTTGCCGCCGCTAGCGCATAAGTTCCCGCTTCGATACGGTCAGGGACCACGGAATGCTCTACGCCTGACAGTTTAGACACGCCGATAATCGTCACTTCCGAGCGCCCAGCCCCGACGATTTTCGCACCCATCGCATTTAGGCAATTAGCGAGATCAATGATTTCTGGCTCACGCGCGGCGTTGTTAATGACCGTCGTACCTTTGGCCAATACAGCGGCGAGCATCGTATGCTCTGTCGCGCCGACACTGATAAAAGGAAACGTGATTTCTGCCCCTTTCAACCCGCCTTTGGCCGTGGCAACGACATAACCGTCTTCAAGCTCAATTGTTGCGCCAAGCGCTTCCATCGCTTTGAGGTGCAAATCCACCGGCCGCGCGCCAATTGCACAACCGCCTGGCAGAGAGACACGCGCTTTGTGTTCACGCGCAAGCGTCGGGCCGAGCACGTTAAATGTCGCGCGCATTTTGCGCACAAGATCATATGGTGCTTCTGTCGAGGTCAGTGACTTGGCGTGAAAGCTCATTTTTGGGCCAGGCCCTTCTTCGACCTCGACACCCATATGCGCGAGTAACTGCCCCATAAAACGCGTATCACGCAGACGCGGCATATTGGTGAGCGTCACAGGCTCGCTCGTCAAAAGACAGACCGCCATGAGTTTAATAGCGGAGTTTTTTGCGCCACTGATCGGGATTTCACCATGAAGCGGATGGCCGCCCTGAATAACAATTTTATCCATGATATCTCCTTTGTCGCTTGGCAGGTTTTCGCCAATCAACAGAATCGTTACGGCTTTTCTAGGGCTGTCTTAAGGCATATTTACGAGCCTGACTATGCGCGGCTTTTTGAGGGCTAATCTGAGGTCTTCGCCGCACTCGCTTTACGCGCCGCTGCTTTGCGTTTTTTTAGGTTCTCGCGCATTTGCGCCGCAAGACGTTCTTCGCGTGTCAGTTTTTTTGGTTTTGACAGTTTAGGTTTTGATGTGTCGTTCATAGGAGGCATATAGGCCAAACTATGACGGTTTTCCAGTCACGTCATAGGCATAAAATCTATCAAGACGGCGCTTGATAATCGATGGGGCATAGCTTCCTGCAAGCCACATCGGGCCGTAAGTCGCGATTTGTCCAAGCGTTTTGCGCTGATGAAATGTTTTTATGTTTTTACGTGACGCAGCAACAACCATATCCGCGCGTGGCTTTCGGCGTGTTTGATAAGCCGTGAGCGCAGCCGCAACTTCATTCATGCGCGACAACTCCTCTGCCAAGACCCATGCATCTTCGACTGCCATTGCTGCGCCTTGTGCCATGAAGGGCAACATGGGATGGGCTGCGTCACCTAATAATGCCACCCGCCCCTTTGTCCAATTGGGCAAAGTCTCACGGTCGTAAAGCCCCCAACGGAAGAGGTTTTCTGGCGCGATATTCGCCAAAATATCAGTGATATAAGGATGCCAGCCTTGGAAATCAGCTTGCGCTTGTCTTAACTCGCCGCGTTCCCGCCAGCCTTCTGAGAGCGGCTCGTCTTGCTCAACAACACCTACGAAATTAACAAGTTCTCCCCTGCGTAGAGGGTAAGTTACGGCATGTTTGCCCCGCCCAAACCACGCGCAAGACGTCGTTCGAATGCCTGCCGTCAAACTCGCGGTAGGCACGACCGCTCGCCATGCAACATTGCCCGTGAACCTCGGAGCCTCTGCACCAAATAGCGTCGCCCTAACATTAGATTTAATGCCATCTGCGCCAATCAGTATATCGCCAGACCGTGTTGTGCCGTCACTCAAAGTCACACTGACCTGCCTGTCGGATTGCGTGAAACTTTCAACTTCGGCGTTGAGCGTCAGTGCATTTGGAGATTGCCGTATCAACTCATCTTTCAATACGTCAATATAATCGGCTCGATGAATAGTCCGGTACGGCGCGCCCCACCGTTTGGAGTCTATTGGAATAGTAAATATCTTACGCCCATCTTCACCATTGCGCGCTTCAACTGCATTTGGTGTGAAGGCTCTCGCGCTGAGCGCATCCGATACGCCAAGCGCGTTAAAAACTTTCATAGCATTGGGCGGCAACTGAATGCCCGCGCCTACTTCACCTAAGATAGAGGCTTTCTCCAAAACCTGAACATCAATTCCGCGTTGCAATAGGCATAGTGCGGCGGTCAGTCCGCCAATCCCTGCCCCTACAACCAACGCTTTCATGAGCTATACTTTTACGCGTCAGCTTGACGTCGGCGTGCGGCCCGTCCCGCAGAGCGTGCAGAGCGGCGACCAGATTTGGCGTCGCCTGATGTTGCAATCGCCGTCGGAAATTTCATCGCATCAACAAAATAATCTTGGAATTTCGGTTCAAGCGCGGTTTCCATTTTCTCAATATGTTTTACCCCTTCAATGATCCGTGCGCGCTCATTTACGTTAAGCAATGCCAACGCTGCGCCCATACCTGCTGCATTACCAATCGGGCGGATTTTCTCTGCTGGCGCCATAGGCACAATGCCAATTTCAGAGACGTATTTCGGGTCGAGATGTGTCCCAAAAGCGCCCGCTAGCAATACCTCGTCAAACGCATTGCAATCGAGACTTTCCGCGAGAAGTTGCGCCCCCGCAAAGAGCGCCGCTTTCGCAAGTTGCACAGCGCGAATATCCGTCTGTTTGATGATAATAGACTGATCGCCTTTTTCAATCATCGTATAAACCCAAACATTGCCGTCTTGAGTGAAGCGGTGCGGGGCGGCTTCGGGTTTGAACAATCCGCCTTGGTCAATTAGCCCTGCATTGGCAAGTTCGACCATGACTTCAAAAATGCCTGAACCGCAAATCCCCGCAATCGCATGGTCATTTGTGCTGCCATCTGTATCAGAAAGCCATTCATCATGACCTATGATTTTGACGCGCGCGTCTTTGGTGACGGGGTCAATGCGTACGCGTTCAATTGCACCAAGGGTTGCTCTGACGCCAGAGCTGATTTCGGCTCCTTCAAGCGCGGGGCCAGTTGGCGATGAAGCCGCTGCAATCTTGCCGCCATGCGACAGGACGATTTCAGCATTGGTGCCAATATCAACTAGTAAGACAGAGCGGTCGCCCATATCCTGCATTTGCGTCAAATAAGCGGCAGATGTGTCTGCCCCGACATGCCCACCAATGAGCGGAAAGAGCGAGACACGCGCCGCATCTGACAAGCCAAGGTCAAGACGAGACGCTGGAATTTCAAGCCAGTCTTTGACCGCTAATGTGAACGGCGCAAGGCCAAGTTCTACAGGGTTCGCCCCTATAAAGAGATGGTGCATGATGGGGTTACCAACGCAGATAACTTCCAGCATCTGAGAGATGTCCACCTCATGCGTGGACACCGCATCTGCGAGCATCTCACGGATTTTAGTTTGTATCGCGCCTGTGAGTTTTGCTTCGCTGCCCTTATTCATCATGATGTATGACACGCGGCTCATAAGATCCTCACCGTAACGAATCTGAGGGTTCATCGCGGCCTTCTCAAAAACGGACGCGCCCGTCACGAGATTAAATACATAAAGCGCGACAGAGGTAGACCCGATGTCAATTGCCGCGCCGTAGATGTCGCGGGCTTTATCCGCAGGCGCAGGCGCCCAAACATCAATGAGGTCCGTGCCGTCACGGACAACAGAAATAACCTCACGCTCAGATTTTGCTAAAATACCCTGTAATTTTATAAGGATACGATGATCCGCCGACACGATAACACCATGCTCTTCGCGTAGCGCTTCGATAAGGGCATCACTGTCGCACGGGTTATCCTCAAGCGTCGGGACGGGCAGCTTGACCATGTAAAGCCGCACAGCGGGATTAAGCTCTGTGTCAATTTTCGTACTGGTTTTGCTAATCGACATTTCGCGTTCGCGAGAGTCGCTCGGCACTTCGATAACGAGGTCACCACAAATTTTGGCGCGACAGGCCAGACGCCGCGTATCGGACAACTCGCCGTCGTGACGTGCTTTCTTCTCCGTTGGGGACAGCTTTGGGATATTTGCTTGCGACACACTCACATTGAACTTCGCAAATTCGCCTGGCTCAACCTCTATTTGGCAGCGCTTACATAACCCCTTACCGCCACATATTGACTGTATATCCACACCAGAGCGTAGCGCCGCGTCAAAGACGGTTTCGCCCGCCTCGCCCGTGGTCTGTATGCCGCTTGGCATGAATATGAGTTTATGTGT
>CALLME010000156.1 GCA_938007945.1 uncultured Caulobacterales bacterium | reverse complement strand
AGTTCGGTCCCCGTCTCTGAGATAAGTGTCACGGCGTCGCCTTTTTTAAACTCACCTGTGATTTTTGTGACGCCTGCCGCAAGGAGGCTTTTGCCTTTTGCCAAAGCCTTTTGCGCGCCCGCATCCAATGTGAGCGTGCCTTTAATATCGAGCGCGCCGGCAATCCATCTGCGCCTTGCATTTTGCGGCAAATCAGATGCAAGGAACCATGTGCATTTTGCGCCAGACTTTAGTCGCGAAAGAGGCGCGGACTCTGTTCCGTCCATCACGCACATATGACATCCCGCCGCTGTCGCGATTTGCGCCGCTGCAAGTTTCGTCGCCATGCCGCCTGAGCCAAAGCCCGCGTCAGCATTGACGCCGCCGCCCATCGCCATAATCTCTGGCGTGAGGTCTGTGACTTCAGGAAGGTGCTTGGCGTCCGAATTTTGACGTGGATCTTCGGTGTAAAGTCCGTCAATATCTGAGAGTAAAATAAGCGCGTCGGCACCGACCATCTGCGCGGTGCGCGCCGCCAAACGGTCATTATCGCCATAACGAATTTCGTCCGTCGCAACCGTGTCATTCTCATTAATGATGGGAATAATCGAGAGCGATAAAAGCGTCTCTAACGTCCCGCGCGCGTTCAGCCAACGGCGACGATTCTCAGTGTCTTCTAGGGTCAACAAAGCCTGCGCCGTTTGTACATCAAAGGGCTTCATCGCTTCCGCATAGGCACGTGTTAAAATCGTTTGACCTGTCGCGGCGCAGGCTTGCTTTTGTGGTAAAGTCAAGGGCTTAGCGCCTAGACCTAAGGCCTGCCGCCCCAGCGCCACGGCCCCAGAGCTGACGATAATTAATTGCTTGCCATTTGATGTGAGGCTCGCAATATCTTTGCAGATTGCGTCGAGCCAATCCTGATTTAATTGGCCCGTTTCCCCGTCAACAAGAATGGCCGAACCGATTTTTATCACGACCCGATTGGCGGTCGATAATGTACTCAAGGCATGCATGGTTTAAGGCGACCAGCCTTTGGGCGCGGCCTCTATGTCCCCGCGTTTGATGGCCGCTTGTTTCTTACGCTCTTCGCGCGCGAGGGCTTCTTTTTCGCGGCGTTTTTGCACGTGGGAATAGACCGCGAACAAGACAGGTTTTAACCCTTGTTGCGAAACGCTTGATATCATCAAAGGCGTTTGCCCGCTCGCCATTTCAACGGATTTTGCGGCTTCCGCGATGGTCTCCTCATCAATGGCGTCGCATTTTGTCAGCACGACGATTTCTGGTTTTTCCTCAATCCCGCCGCCGTAATTAATTAATTCATTTCTTATGACGGTGTAATCCGCGCCAGGGTCTTCAGTCGTGGCGTCTACCAAATGCAGCACCGCTGCGCAGCGTTCGACATGACCCAAGAAGCGGTGGCCAAGCCCTGCGCCTTCAGATGCCCCCTCAATCAAACCCGGCAGATCTGCGAGCACGAAGCGCTCTACCGCACCAAGATCCACGACGCCCAAATGCGGGTGGAGTGTTGTAAAAGGATAGTCCGCCGTCTTCGGTGTTGCCGCTGTCACGGTCGAAAGGAAGGTTGATTTGCCCGCGTTCGGCAAGCCGACAAGACCAGCATCCGCGATGAGTTTAAGACGAAGCCAGACCCATCGCTCTTCGCCTTCTTCGCCAGGATTGGCGCGACGCGGCGCTTGGTTGGTCGAGCTTTTAAAGCGCGCATTGCCCCAGCCGCCATTGCCGCCTTGGGCGAGCAACGCTTTCTGACCGTCTTCCATCAGGTCAACGAGAAGATCATCTGTTTCGGCGTCGATGATTTGTGTGCCCACGGGGACTTTCAAAATGATGTCGTCACCGCCTGCGCCTGCGCGGTCGCGGCCCATGCCGTGCATGCCTGTTTTGGCTTTGAAATGTTGCTTAAATTTATAGTCAATCAGCGTGTTCAGCGAGCCGTCAGCCACGGCATAAACAGAGCCGCCCACACCGCCGTCGCCGCCATTTGGACCACCAAATGCGATGTTCTTTTCCCGCCGAAACGAGACGCTACCCGCACCGCCGTCACCAGAGCGGATATAAATCTTGGCTTGGTCAACAAATTTCATTTTGGACTTTCGCAGACCGGCTCATTCATTGAGGGGTCTTGTTAATTTCACCCGTTAATGACGAGTTTTGCGGCGCTTTGCAATGGCGCAGCGCCACAAGACTAATTGACCTTAAGCGTAATGCTTTAAAGCTGAGCTTTCCATATGGCGTGAAGGTATGCTCAGCCCATCATCCTTCTGCCCCCACTCATTCACTATAGCGTCGTCCTCAATTTCTAATGTGAGAGTCACGCCTTTGGCTTTTTCCATACGACCCATAGAGAACCACTGTTCATGAGTACGGGCGGCGGTGAAGCCGAGCTTGGTGAGTAGGCGCAAAGACGCGGGATTGTCCGCAAAAACGCCCGCTATAATGCGCGTTGCGCCCAATGTATCACGCGCCTCCGAAATAATCGCTTCGCAGGCTTCATACATATAGCCGAGCCCCCAATATTCAGGGACGAGTGAGTAACCAATCTCTAGCGCGCTGTCTTCCGTGCGCTTGAACAGATCAATCATGCCAACGCTCACGCTGTCATGTTCTATGACGTAAATATAAGCCAGTCCCCGTTCGCGACGCGAGAGATTACGCATAATCCAGAACTCGGCTTCCATCTCGGTGATATTTGTCGTCACTGATCCCGTCATGCGCGCGACTTCGGGTTTGCCCGCATAGCCCGCAAACCAAGCGGCATCGTCTAGCGTAAGCGGGCGCAGTGTTAGGCGGTCCGTTGTGAGTATCTGTCTCATATCAGTCTCCTGCATATAGCTTCATTCAGAAGCGGGTCTGGCACGCCGGCGCTATAGACGCCTTTTGTGACAGTTATGTTGTGCAGGGACTATATTTTGTACTCAATTCAACTTGAGACACAAAAAAGGGAAACCGAGTTGACCCGATTTCCCTGCTATTGTCTCGGGTCGCCTCTATTGAGGGGCAACCCGTATGTTCTAGGTTGCTATTCGGCTGCTTTTGCCATCGGCGCGACAGAAACAAATGTGCGGTCATTGCGTTTGGTTGCAAATTCGACACGGCCTTCCGTCAGCGCAAATAGCGTGTGGTCTTTGCCCATGCCGACATTCGTACCCGGATAGTACTTCGTGCCGCGCTGGCGAATGATAATGTTGCCTGGAATCACGGCTTGTCCGCCGGATTTCTTGACGCCAAGACGACGGCCGGCTGAGTCGCGACCGTTATTGGATGAACCACCTGCTTTTTTATGTGCCATCTTAAGCTCCTACTCTTGAAGGGAAGAACGCGTAAGCGCTCTAGCCTTTAATTCCTGTGATTTTAACGACAGTCTCGACTTGGCGATGACCTTTTTTACGGCGGTAATTCTGACGGCGCTTCTTTTTGAAGACGAGCACTTTATTGCCCTTGCGCTGCTCTATGACTTCGCCTGTGACGCTTGCGCCTTTCAAGAGGGGGGCGCCGACTTTTACATCGCTGCCCTTGCCGCTCATAAGAACGTCGTCAAATTTGACTTTCGCACCGGCATCGCCGTCGAGACGCTCAACGATGATAATATCGTTCTCTGCGACTTTATATTGCTTTCCGCCGGTCTGGATAACTGCAAACATGGCCTTGTCCTTGCGTGTTCGCGCTTTGCCTTGATAGATTTGAGCAAAGTCACAAAATAAAAATAGATTAAGGCCGCACGCAGTGCAGCCAAGTTGTCGGGTTTATAGAGGCTGAGTCGTCAAAGTCAACGACAGTTTTACAGCAAATCAGCGCCTATTTCTGAAATAAATTCGCCTGCGTTAGTCATATATGAGTGTCCTTTAAAAGCGCAAATAAACATATAAAGATTTTTTTATATACTTTTTGTTACAAGCTGTTATTGTAGGCATATGGAAAAGACAGCGCAAATACTCAAAACTCTTGGTCATGTCGAGAGATTACGGATTTTATCCTTGCTAAGCCACGGTGAATTAACCGTCAGTGAGCTTGTACAAATTCTCGGCCTCTCGCAGCCACGCATCACGCAATATATCAATTCGCTTGAAGCTGTAGGTATTATTGAGCGCTTGAAAGAAGGCAGCTGGGTGTTTTCCCGCTTGCGTCGAGGCAATACGGCCGTGTCGGCGATAGTTGCGACCGCGCTGACGGCGCTCCCCGCAGATGATGCCATTCTTCGCTCCGACTTGCGCCGGCTAGACGATGTGCGTCGCGAGCGCGCCAAAGCGGCTGATGCCTTTTTTGCCAGCGTTGCCAATGACCAAGGGCAGCTTGGCAATGAATATCTTCCGCAAGACGATATTGAGACGCTGATGAAAGAGATGGCGGGGCAGGGGCCGTTTAAGATGATGGTGGACCTTGGCACAGGCACGGGTCGCATCCTCGCCGTATTTGCGGATCGCGTCGAGCGCGGCTCTGGCATTGATAATAATGTCGATATGCTCAAAGTTGCGCGCCACAATCTCGCGGGCAAAGGCCATGATCATTTGACCGTGCGCCAAGGTGACCTGCATGTCACGCCGCTAGAGCCCGCCATCGCAGACCTCGTGACATTGCATCAAGTGCTACATTATCTTGAAGACCCGTATGAAGCGATATTAGAGGCCAGTCGCCTGTTGATAGGTGGCGGGTCATTGCTCATCGTGGATTTTGAAACCCATGTCCAAGATAGCTTCCGCGAAGATTACGCGCATAGACGCCTCGGCTTTTCTGACACAGATATTGCGGGATGGGGCGCGACAGCGGGACTATCAATTGCTCAGACAGAACGTATCGATTCAACCGATAAATCTCGCCCGCATGTGAAAATTTGGCGGTTAACAAAGCAAGTGAGTACAGACGCACTCGCTGTGAATGGATAATAACATGACCACTCCCATCGTTAGCTATGAGTTCTTTCCGCCTAAGACAGCGAAGTCTGCCAAAGCCTTGTGGAAATGCGTGGATCAACTCGCCCCGCTCTCACCTGACTATGTCTCTGTCACTTACGGGGCAGGGGGGTCCACGCGCGAACGCACCTTTAATATCGTCAAAGATATGGTGGGGAAGCGCGGGATAAATGCTGCCGCTCATTTGACCTGCGTCGGGTCTAGTCGCGAAGAGATTGACGAGATTGCGGATGATTACTGGAGCGCAGGCGTGCGTCACATCGTGGCCCTGCGCGGTGATCCGCCCGAAGGTATGGACGGCGATTACACACCTACGCCGGGCGGCTATGCTTATGCCTCTGACCTCGTGGCAGGGCTGAAAGCGCGCCATGATTTTGAGATTAGTGTTGCCGCCTATCCTGAGCTTCACCCCGAGAGCGGCAATTGGAGTGCTGAGCTTGATAATCTCAAGCGCAAAGTCGATGCAGGCGCGACGCGCGCCATCACCCAATTCTTTCTCTCATCGGATGTCTATTTCCGATTCCTTGACCGTATTGAAAAAGCGGGCATAAATATTGAGATTACACCCGGCATTATGATGCAGCCTAATTTCAGCGCCGTCGAGCGCATGGCGAAAATGTGCCAAGTTAGCGTGCCTGGCCGCTACAGCGATATGTTCGAAGGCCTTGATGATGACGATAGCGCGCGCAAAATGCTCACCGCGTCCTACGTCGCCGAAATGACAGGAAAGCTGCGAGAGCAAGGCGTGAATAGCTTCCACCTCTACACGCTCAACAAGCCTGAGATCGCGTTCGTAGTGAGTAGGGTGCTGGGCCTAACGCAGGCGCGAGGGTTTAAGCTTTCGGCTTAGGGGGTACCTGAAAACAGAAGTTATTCTGTAGTGGGGGCAAAGGGGACCTTAGATGAGTCAGTTAAAATAAGCTGCTCGGTAATGACGGCATACCTCTTAGAGTTTCCAAAGTATAACGTATCTCTCCGAAGAGGCTGGCAGTTCCACGATGCGGCATTACGATGGCCCTTTAGGCCAGAGGCTAATTCAAGTTCTTTTTTTGATTTCTTCAGCCTTCAGACGATAGTACTTTGATTTTTCAATGTTTACAGTCACACTATCGCCCGTAAGGTAGATTTCTGCTAAAGCTTCGCAAGCAGCCATATCATCCTCTTTGCAGGTTAAGTCTTCCAGAAAGCTCGTTACGGCAGACATGTCAGGAAACACTTTGTCAAAGACCTCCTTCTTTTCCAGCAAACATTTTATCAGAATACTTTTTGTATCCCGATTAATTGCCGCGGCTTCTCTAAACACATCAACTGCCGCCGAGTTATAATACACAACGTTACCATCAGAATCTTTCGAAACGAATGTGCCGCTCAGCAAAAAGCTCACATACATGTCATAGGCATGTGATCTTCTTTCACCTTGCTGTGAAAGGAAAAGTTCAATTGCACCGTCAAGCACTGTCACAATAAGAGGTTTTGATGAATAAAAATTCTCATGTGCAAACTCTGCAGGCAAACACCTGAAAACTTTCAGAGTAGATACGATAGCCTCTTCCACACCCTGCTGCTGCGAATTGACCCATATGCCGTCCTCAATTTGAATTTCTCTATTCTCAAACTCAGACGGGGGTTTTGTAAAATCCTCTAAGGTATTTTTCTCATATATATGCATGAGAAAAATTGCAGCGATGAATCCAAATGCAACTACGAAAAAACCTATCATGTTGAACTACCTGTGTTACATTTTTTCTTCGTGGGTTGCCATTGATTGGAAAATATTCGTTCTTTCCAAAAGCTCACCGTAACGTTCTTTAGTGCAATCAATCAGATTTCTTAATGACTAGGAATAAGAGATTTCATTGCTTTTTCTCCTAACCGATAAAACTGATGGTAACACTCTATACTTCTTCTCAAGATATTTCTTTTCGTTATCTAATTTGGCACCTTCTAGCCAATTAGCGCTTTTGATTGTAATAATTACGTGAGAGCTGTCTTTACTTACTACTTTTGCGGTAAATAAAATATTCCAACCTTCAGCAATTTTCGTTGTTAGTTTCACGTCATCACCATCTTCGACTGCTGCCAAAGGAATTCTATTGTAGTAATCAAAATTAGGTATCGACATCTCTATGAGCTCATTTGATATATTAACTACAGCATCCCTTAAATATTCCTTCGGCTGTCCCTGATTAAACGGATCCCAAGGTGATAAATTATTTGATATGGCGGACATTGCCAATCTGGTTTCCTTTGAGATTTTTGACTCACCTTTACAATATCTCTGTATTTGTTTTATCGTTTTATCAAGATCGCTGGCTGCCATAGCAGCCCGTAATCTGTCTGAACCTTTGACATTTGGGTACTTTATTTTCAGCCAAGTTTTAAAGTCTTCAGCACTTTCATATTCCATATGGGTGGCTCCTGCGGATCAATTTATAGACATTAAGTCTTTCTAATACCAATTTGTGGACATTATGTCTATAACAAAATTATACCTCGCTAAACCTTGAAACGCTTGAGCTTAAAGGCAGGCAGGCGAGCGTCCTCGAAAGATCCTCGAATACGAAACACCGGTTAAATGATTTTGTGAGTTTATAGCGATCAGCGATTGGAGCCGCAGCTCAAAGTAAGCATCTGAGCTAACGACCGCAATGGGGATAAAATTCAACACCCCACCACAATCACGTGACACACGCGGCCCCGCACCCTAAACACCTCTCATGGATAAACTCTCCCCTAAACACCTGGCCTTGGCGAAAGAGGCGGCGGCGCAGCTGAATGTTGTGGCGAAGTCTTTGCCGCTCCTTCGCTCTATGGCGTGGGAGGATGATATTCGGGTGAAGTTTTTGCGCGATGGGGCTTTGCCTGCGCCTGATTACCCCACTGTCGAGACGAGCGGTGCGCGCGAGGCGATTGCGCAGGCGCGGGCCAAGCTTGACGGCGACCATGTGGTGACGCAGTGGCTCTTGCGCCTTGCGGATACGCTAACCTCTACTGTGTCTTTGCTTGAGACGCGTGGGACGGCGGAGTTTTACACCCACTCCAAAGCGTTGTTTGGAGAGCCGACCAAGCTGATGCTTGACCGCAGTACGCGTGTGCTCGACCTCGCGCGGCATATGGATGTGTCCCTCGCTGAGCTTGATTTTGAGAAGCTCGTCGTGGAGGGCTATCAAGAGCACCTAACGGCGGCGCAATTTGCCAAATCTTTGCGCGAGCGTGTGGGTCGCCATTTGGGTGAGTCTGCGCCCACGGTGAAAGTTGTGCCAAACCTCTCGGCGAAAGCCTTGGCGGGCGTTAAACGCATCCGTGTGCGCAAAGGCGCCGCTTTTACCAAGCGCGATGTTGATCAACTGTTACAGCATGAAGCGCTTGTCCATGTCGCGACGGGACTTAATGGGCGCGCGCAAACAAATTTCGAGATTTTGGGCCGCGCTCATGCGAGCACAACTGAGGTCCAAGAAGGGCTTGCCGTCTTTGCAGAGATTATCAGCGGGGCGATGGACCCGCGCCGTTTCAGGCGTCTCGCCGACCGCGTTATCGCAATTCATATGGCGGGGGAGGGCGCAGATTTTCGCGAGGTTTATGACTTCTACCTGCCGCGCACGGGTGAGCCCGATGAAGCCTATGAAAACACGCGCCGTATT
>CALLME010000155.1 GCA_938007945.1 uncultured Caulobacterales bacterium | reverse complement strand
CCCCATTCAACTTGCAACGGGCGAAGTTATTGACCCTATTCCAGAGCATGGCGGTTTGCTAAACGGACGGCATCCCATTGGATTTGATGCGGATAATCGTGTTCTTGTGACATATCAAAAATATGACGAAAACAATCTCAGTCAAGTCTATATCGCACGGCGCGACACAGCAAGATGGACCGTCAGGCGAGTGTCAAGCTGGACAGACTTACGTGTTGACCTAGATAAAAGCGGCGCGCTTGATTTGCCATTGCTAAACAATGACCCTGCCTATCTTAATGAAGATGGAAACATAGTTGTACCCGCCACTTTGCGTGGAACACTTTGGGAGTGGACCTTAAATCCTGATGATTTGTCCGTCTTATCTTCCGCGACGACTGATAAAGCAATGCCATCAACCATTACGAAATACGACTTAGATAATGGCATTCCACAACGGGTCATTCCGTTAATGGTCGACCAGACAACTCCCTCGTCCGAATTATATCTCAGTTGGGAAGCTATGCAGCCTAACCGCGATCAAGCCCGGCCAGATATCCCGCCCGCATCCACACTTCGTGTTCACCGTATTCCGAAAAAATAGGAGAGTCTCTTATGCGCTTTAATCTAAAATCAGTCCTCTTAGCCTCATGCATGAGTTTAGCCATTATCGGCTGCAGTCCGCCAGCCGACACGACATCTCCTGCGGCGCGGGCTGAACAAGCCATGCCAAAAATGACGGATGCCGCAAGCTATGGTAAGGCCGCCGCAGAATGGCAACTGGGAACGATTAGTGATTTGTCTTACTTACCCAATAAAATTCCGCAAAGCTCATATAATCGGGGATGGGTCAAAGGCGCATTTTACATTGGGTTGGAGCGCTTTGCGGAGAAAACTGGTAACCAAGAATACCTGAATCTCTTACGCAATGAATCTTACGAAAACGGGTTCGAATTAGGGCACAGATATTGGCATGGCGACGACCAAATTTTCGGAACTATTTATGCGGGTGCAATTAAACGGGGTGCCGATATTGAACTATTACAGCCCACGCTTGAGAAGATGGATAAGATCATCGAGGACGCGTCTGATGTCAGCTTGGAGTTTGTCGTGCCAGGCCCAGGTCAAAAGGGCGCGGAAGGCACATGCCAAACGCGTTGGTGCTGGGCTGATGCCATCTTTATGGCCCCACCAGCCTGGGCTGCTATCAGTAACGTCACTGGCGATCCGAAATACCGCCAATATGCCATTGATGAAACAAATGCGACAATTGATTATCTTTACGATCCCGACACCCATCTGTTTTTTCGCGACAGTCGTTATTTTAAACGGCAAACAAAGAATGGACGAGGTGTATTTTGGAGCCGTGGCAATGGCTGGGTCTATGCTGGTCTCGCGCGTTTCATGGAAGAATTACCCGCTGGGCATCCCGCTCGAAAAAAATATGAGGCTATCTTTGTTGAAATGACAGATGCCCTCATCACCCGCCAGCGCGAAGATGGTTACTGGCCCACATCACTCGACGACCCGGATTTGTTTACCAATCCTGAGACCAGCGGCACGGCCTTCTTCGGATTTGGTCTTGCGTGGGGCATTAATCAAGGTCTCCTAAAGGGTGACAAATATGTAGACGCGCGGGACAAGGCATGGGTTTCTATGAAAGACGCCGTTCAACCGGACGGCATGGTCGGATGGGTACAACAAATTGGTAAGGACCCGCAGCTTACCGTTAAGGATAGCTCTCAATTATATGGGGTTGGCGGGTTTTTGCTCATGGCCTCTGAAATGATCGAAGCCGGACAGTAAAGATTTCTTTTCAATTTGGATAAGGGTGACAGCTTAACTGTGTCCAATAATTTTACATACAGAGAAATTGCCGACAGAATATTAGATCTTATTCGATCCGAAATTTATCCCCCAGGGAGTCAACTGCCCAAACAAAGAGACTTGGCGGAAACTCTTGGCGTCAACCGGGTGAAAATTCGCGAAGCCTGCATCGCTCTTGAGGTCATGGGGTTCATTAAACTCAAGAGTTATAGAGGCGCTTATGTCGTAGACAGCGGACTCACCCCACTGACGGGCCCTCCTAAGGTTTCGCCATTGGAGTTGACGGAGGCACGCGCTCTTTTTGAAGCCGAGTCAGCGGCGTTGGCAGCCCCAATAATCACTGATGAAGCGATTTTTAAATTAAGGCATTACGTCTCTATCATGTCGGGAGCAAAGGATGAAGCAATAACGCCCGATGACGCAGACGAAGCGTTCCACACGACAATCGCTCGGTCGACAAATAATCAGATGATAATATACGTCATCGTAAGCATGTGGAAAATCAGGAAAGAAAACACAGAACTCCGAAGAGTTTACGACAGTGTATGCAAGAGGGACTCCACTCACCGAGAACACGAGCACTTAGATATATTGCAGGCCTTGGAAAAGCGCGACCCGATTGCTGCGCGTAAAGCTATGCGTGCCCATTTTACGACAATCATCGAAGAGCTATTAAAAGTCTCTGAGGTGAAAGCTTACCAAGAAATTCAACTCAAGGCCTCCCAGGTTAGATCTCGTTTTTTATTGTCTAACCAAATTCACCATTGAACCGTGAATTTCAATATTAACGCCTAAGAGAATTTCGTGAGACGCAAGTCAGGAAATAGATATGGCTCCACTATTGCTCAATAGACGGAAGTTTATGACCCTTTCGGCACTGGGTTTCGTAAGCGCTTGCTCGGATTTCCAACCTCTTCCAGATAATTCTCCCGAAAGTAAGCCCAACATTGTTTTAATAATGGTGGATGACTTAAATGATTGGGTCGGCGCTATGAATGGACACCCTCAAGCACGGACACCAAATATAGATAAGTTGGCAAAATCTGGGGTCTTATTTACTAATGCTCATGCGCAGGCGCCAATTTGCGGGCCGTCCAGAACCAGTCTTATGACAGGGCTGCTACCGTCCACGACAGGTGTGTATGGGCATATTGAAGATGACGATATTCGCGGCGCAAGTTCAGCCGTGAAAGACATAGTGTTTTTACCAGAATTTTTGAGACAAGCTGGCTATCATACTATGGGTATCGGGAAATTATTTCATAAAGGCGCGCCTAAGGACACATTTGATGAGTTTGGTGGTCGCCATCCAGGGTTTGGTCCCAAACCAGAGCAAGCGTTTCACTGGGACCAACTAGGCACATCAACAGATTGGGGTGTCTTCCCTGATAGCGATGACGATATGCCGGATATGAAGTCTGCACGCTGGGCAGCTGAGCGTCTCAAAAGAGACTATGATAAGCCCTTTTTTTTATCAGTGGGTTTTTTGAGGCCGCATGTGCCTTGGTATGTTCC
>CALLME010000154.1 GCA_938007945.1 uncultured Caulobacterales bacterium | reverse complement strand
ATATTGATAATATTATTGGCTTGGGCATATTGCACGAGGTCGCGTTCTGCATTCTCAAGCGAGGTTTTTACTGCCGCGAGACGTGTCTCTAGAAAGTCGCGCGCATAAGCTGTTGCGTTGAATTTGCGCGAGACAGAATTATTGATAAAGCTATCTGAGACAGAATTTGCAATGAGCGCTGCCTTATCAGAGTCCGCATGTTGAAAACTCACTTGAATCAAGCGCGAACGACCTACAGGCGAGACGCCCAGATTACCTTTAAACACATCTACAACGCTGCGAAATTTCTCTTCGCGTGGTTTAGTTGTCCATGTCGGATCTTCGGCATTATAAAAATACGGATCAGAAAGAAGATTTAGATTCTCGACCACATCCTCAATCAGTTTTTCAGAGCGCAAAAGCTCAACTTGTGTCGTAAAGAAGTCCTTATTGGCATCAATATCTTCAATCGCCCCACCTTCAATGATGCGGGTCTCTTGCTGCTTCACCTCAAGCAAAACAGCGCTGCGGTAAATAGGTGTCATTTGGCTGACAAAATAAGCCGTTGCCGCCGTAATCCCGATGATACAAAGCGCAATCAGCCACCACCATTTGCGTAGTACACGCAGAATATACCAGAAATTTATGCCGCCTGGCGCGCCGCTGCCGACAGGATAACCGTCTGGGCCGTAAGCCAATCCGCCAATAGGTTGCGGTGCCATCGGCATGGTGCCGTTTCCGCCGCCATAGTTTGACGGGTGAGTGCTATAGCCTGACGTATGAGTAGTCGTATCCATAACGGCGTTTCCTTTAGGCCCTCTATTTCTGCCTTACGGCGTTGGAAGGCTGACGCGTCCGAGTGAAGGACAGATAACGTTTGTTCAAATTGCCCACATCAGCAACTTGCAAGTTTAGGGTCTTAAACTGCACGAGAACAGTCAAATTTTACCCAAATTTGGGCACTCATACTGACCGAATAGGCACAATTCAAGCCTAAACACTGACATCTTATTGAAATCTTTCACCTATTAAGGCCTTTAAAATGACATAAATCCGAGGCCTTCGGCGCAAAAATTGCAGCTGCATTACATATAGGCGGGCTGACAGACTTAAATTAATATGTCATAGGCAAGCCGTACGTTCTATTCATTCGGTGACATTTAAGGTCCTTGAAACGGCCTGATAGGTCTGTAAGAGAACGCAAATTTAATGAGGTCGACATGTCATTACATATTTCTACTCTATATCTGCGCGGTGCCGCTAGACTGACAGCGATTAGCGCGCTGGCTTTGGCACTATCAGCCTGCGCAAGCTTGGGCGATAAATCGGGCGGTGAGTCTGTGCTCGCAGGCGGCGAATTTTACACGCAAGATTTTCCCGAAGTTTCGGAGAACACACTTGCAATTAATGCCGAGCAAGACCGTTTTCGCGTTGGCGATACGGCAGATATTTTCGTTTATAACGTCGAGACGCTGACGAACACCTATCCCGTTGACCGTGAAGGCAATATCAATTTCCCCCTTATTGGCACGCAAAAGGTGGCAGGGCTGACCACGCTCGAGCTTCAAAAACAGCTCATGAAAGCATATGGCGACAACTATCTTCAAAACCCAAGCATTACTGTGAAACTTGAAGCCAATAAACTTGGCAATATCGTTGTTGACGGTGCGGTCGCTAAACCAGGCGTATTTGAGCTTTATAAGCCTGTGCGCCTCTCCGAAGCCGTCGCGCTCGCGGGCGGTCTAGGGGATAACGCGAATGCTAAAGAAGTCTATGTTGTGCGCGAGATTGAAGGCAAGAAAGCCGTGAAGGTCGTGAATCTCAAAGACATTCGTCAATTCGGCGCCTCTGATCCAGAAATTTATCCGCAAGACATTGTCTATATCCAAGATAGTGCAGGACGCGCAGCCTATAATGAGTTCCTCAAAACCATACCGCTGCTCAGTGCAATTTTACTGGCTGGTACGCGCTAAACCACCCCCTTCAAATTGAAACTTGCCCTGATGTCTCATCAGGGCTTTTTCATATAAGCCGCCTTCACATTTACGCTCAAAGTCTTTATGGCCACGCCAAACACCGCAACAGCTAAGTTTGTGAGCGCTAGCACGTAAATTGCAAGCTTGCGAACATATCATCAAAAGAGGCTTTCATGCGCCAAATACTCCAATCGCTTAATTCGGGCGAGATTTCACTGATTGAAGCGCCCGCCCCCAAAGCGGGCCGCGGTCAGGTGTTAATTGAAACTCGCCGTACGCTTATCTCTGCGGGCACAGAACGTATGCTTCTCGAATTTGGCAAAGGCAATCTTTTTCAAAAAGCGATGAGCCAACCTGAGAAAGTTAAACAGACGCTGACGAAAATTAAAACGGACGGCCTCGGTCAAACACTCGATGCGGTAAAGTCAAAACTCGGCCAACCTATCCCCCTCGGCTATTGTAATGCAGGCGTCGTGGCGGCTGTCGGTGCAGGCGTTGATGAATTTAAAGTCGGCGACCGTGTGGTCAGTAACGGCGCGCATGCAGAGCTTGTCGCTGTCGGCAAAAATCTTGTCTGCAAAATTCCTGATGGGGTAAGTGATGACGAAGCTTGTTTCGTTCCACTTGCCGCAATTGGCCTGCAAAGCGTCCGTCTAGCTGAACCCACATTGGGCGAAACCTTCTGCGTGCTTGGCCTTGGCCTTGTCGGGCTCCTCACAGCTCAACTTCTTAAAGCCAATGGCTGCCGCGTGATTGGTGCGGATTTTTCCAAAGACCGCCTTGCACTTGCGAAAGGTTGGGGCATGGACACAATTGATCTCTCTGAAGGTCAAGACCCTGTCGCCACGGTGATGGCCATGACAGGCGGGCGCGGCGCGGACGGCGTTATCATCGCGGCCTCAACAAAATCAAATGACCCCATTACCCAAGCCGCCCATATGAGCCGTAAGCGTGGTCGGATTGTGCTTGTCGGTGTTGTCGGTCTCGAAATTTCGCGGCCAGATTTTTACGAAAAAGAGTTGAGCTTTAGCGTGTCATGCTCCTACGGGCCTGGACGTCACGACCCTGCTTATGAAGAGCATGGGCACGATTATCCGCTACCCTTTGTACGTTGGACAGAGCAGCGCAATTTCGAAGCCTGCCTTGAAGAAATCCGTATGAAGCGGCTCGACCTGTCCCCACTTATGTCCAAGACGGTCGATATTGGTGAGGCCGAAGAGGCTTACAGCCTGATTGAAAAAGGCAATGACAGTAATTTGGGTGTGCTGCTGTCCTATCCAGAAAACCGCAGCGAAAAATTTGCGAGCCGCGTCTCTATTTCGGACAGCGTCAGCACCTTCACTGAGAAACAAAAAGCTTCTGTCGCCTTAATTGGTGTCGGCGGATTTGGCGGTCGTGTGACAGCACCGGGCCTTGCGAGCGCAGGCGCAACTCTCAAAACAGCCGTCAGCCGCGGCGGGGTTTCAGCCGTGATTGAAGGCAAAAAGGCCGGCTTTGAAGACGCCTCGACTGACACTGATGCCGTGATGGCTGCAAAAGATATTGATACCGTTGTCATCGCCACGCGCCACGACAGCCATGCAGAGCTAACGCGCCAAGCCTTAAGTGCTGGTAAGAATGTCTTTGTTGAAAAGCCGCTCGGCTTAACAGAATCTGACATTGACGAGATTGAAGCTGTGCTGAAAAAACACGGCGAGGCTGCGCCGCGTCTCATGGTCGGGTTTAATCGCCGCTTTTCACCGTTTTCAATTAAGATGAAAGAGCTTCTGGATAAGGTGCGTGAG
>CALLME010000153.1 GCA_938007945.1 uncultured Caulobacterales bacterium | reverse complement strand
TACAACAATTCCGACAATAAAGCTTAGCAATAAATGCGAGGAGAATGTCGCGCTGTAACGTGTAATACGGTGGGCTGCTTTATGTGCTTCTGTGCCCAGATTTAAAATCATCTGGAAACACGTCGATGTAATCGCAAAGGCTAGAACGGTTTTCATATCTACGCCGATAGGCAAAAGATAAAGCGCGATCATTGAGACAATCCATCCAAAGGCGGCCATTATCCCAGCATTCGCGTAAATCGTTTTGAGGTGCGAGTTGACGTCATCTTCGCGTTCTGCGCGTGCTTGAAAGCGGGCCATTGCGGCTTCGAGCCATGAGAACAAGCCCATATGCACAAACAGCATTGTCACCATGGCGAGCTGATACCGTCCGTATTCCGCAGGGGTCAGCAGGCGCGTGAGTACGGCTAATCCGCCAAAGCTATAAATAACGCTGGCGAGATTTACAGGGATATAGGCAAGCGCAGAACGGCCTAACATGAGGCCGCTCGTAGATTGCTGTCATGTAACGTCTGACGCATTATCTAATTGTCTCGCTATCGCCGAGTAGGCACGGCAATGTTTTCAGCATAATCATCAAATCAAAGAAGAAATTACTGCGCTCAATATATTCAACATCGAAGTTTACACGACGGGCGACATCAGCTTGGGTCAGCAAGGCGCCGCGTGAGCCATTGATCTGCGCCCAACCTGTCATACCTGGTTTCACGCGGTGACGGTGCGCATATTCTGCGACGAGGTCGATACTGTCTTTGCCTTCCGTGCGCATGCCCACAGCGTGTGGGCGTGGCCCGACAAGTGACATTTCACCTTTGAGCACGTTCAGGAGCTGCGGCAGTTCATCAATACTTGTCTTGCGGATGAAGTTACCGAGCTTTGTCACGCGGTCATCATCTTTAGAGACCTGGCGCGCAGCGAGCTTGTCTTCCATCTCCACTTTCATTGAGCGGAATTTATAGACTTCGAAAACGCGGTTATTAAATCCGTGGCGTTGTTGTTTAAATAGGGCTGGACCTTTGCTGTCGAGCTTAATCGCAATGGCAATGAGCGCGAGGAACGGCGCGCCTAGCACCAGCGCAACGGAAGAAAGCACTATATCTGTGAGGCGCTTAATTGCCGTATGACGTCCACTCTTGGGCTTGCCAGTCACGTCGCGTAGAGAGACTTCGGCAATCTGGCTCAAGCGCTGTTGCACGTGATTGAGGTTCTCAAACTCATCAACAAGGAAGGCGATGCTGTTAGGTACGAGACGGATTTGCTCAATAAATTTCTGCTTCCGCTCGGCTGCCATTGTCGGCAATGTTACGACAATGCGGTTGACATAAGGCAGCTTGTCCCATGTCAGCATATCATCAATTTGACCGACAATCGGCACGCCGTGAATGTTGAGTGGCGCGCGTGAAATGCGTTCATCAAAGATGGCGAGGATATTGAGTTCATGCGTTTTCGCGTTTTCTTCAATCAGACGCCGCGCTGATTCCGTTGCGCCAAGCATGACGATATTAGGTGTCAGCGCGCCTAAATCATGGAGCGCACGAACCCGCAAATAATAAATTGTATGCAGTGCAAATAATCCAAGTGTCGCGGCTAGACCAGCTTTGGCAAGCGCGTCCGGCAAGAAAGTTTCGGGGCGCGTCATCAATGCCGCGGTGAGCCAGAGACCAAGGGCTGCGGCTGAGGCAGCTGCGACTTTTTTCATATGCGCGGCATAAGTCTCCGACGGAGCAAAGCGGTGCGCTCTCATAGAGAAAAGCATGAAGATAAACATGATCGCACCAAGGAGGCTGGCGCCAATAGGGGCGAGGACGCCGCGATCATTGGCGCCGATATAAGAATTCCAAACGGCAAACATAATGATAGCCGTGACGGCTATGACATCAAGCGCGCGGAGGCCGAAGCGTAATGCATTACCATTTGTCTGTTTCGTTGGCACAACAATTTCTGCCACAGTTTTACGGCGTCCACGACGTTCGACTTTCACTGGCTGCGTCGGCGCGCCGACACGTGCCGCAAAGGCGTCAAGACGTTCCACACGACGTGTTTCTACGGGCGCGCGTTTTGGCGTTTTCATGTCTTTTTTTGCTGACGTTTTTGCCACGTGTTTTTTGTTATCGTTAGACATAGTTGTCGAATTTCCCACTTATTCAATGCCTAGTTCTAACCCAATTGCCCTTACATCTCGTAAACGACGGGTGCATTTTTTGGTGCGAAGGCCGTACTAAGACGGGACAGCCTGTTACGCCCTGACACAAAACGGGCGAAAGGTGGTTAATGAAATATTGAATTGCCTAAGACGTAAACTCGATCTTAGGAAACAGGGTTAATGCCTTGCTAACGTCTTAATTCTCTCAAATTTTTTTGCATCAGACTGGGGCAGGCGCAATCCGAACGAACGCCTCAAACATCTTTGCGAACAAGGCCACTGTTTCGTATTGCAACACACAATCGAGATTTTGCTTTTTTGTGTAAGACCAAGCCAAATTGTGCTACGTATATACTTTGGAGGACATGGTCGATGAAAACACTCAATGTAAATGGGAAACCCGTACAATTTGACGGTGATGAAGACACACCGCTACTTTGGGCCTTGCGAGAACAGCTTGGCATGACGGGCACGAAATATGGTTGCGGCATTGGCGCGTGCGGCGCATGCACAGTCCATATCGATGGTGAGGCCGTGCGCTCTTGTGTTTATCCTGTTGCAGCGGTTGAGGATGAGAAAATCACGACCATTGAAGGGCTATCTGATGACGGTTCTCATCCTGTTCAGCAAGCCTGGGCAGAGCTTGATATTCCGCAATGCGGTTTCTGCCAACCCGGTATGATGATGGCCGTCGCGGCCATGCTGAAAGAAAACCCCACGGCAACTGACGCCGATATTGATGAGACGATCACCAACATTTGCCGTTGTGGGACATTCGCCCGCGTCCGCAAAGGTGTTCACCTCGCCAAAAAGAAATCATAGGAGCACGCCATGAATAAACTTATGAAAGACTTCATGCCCGCTTCAACGCTCTCGCGTCGTCACTTCATTGTCGGCTCTGGCGCAGCGGGTCTTGCCGTTGGTGTGCTTGGCGGCTGCGCGCCGTCTACTCAGGATAAGGTCGTTGATTACAGCGCCATGCCACCCAATCCCGAAGTAAACGCCTGGGTGCACATCCATCACGATGACACAGTGACGGTGCGCGTGGCGCGGTCTGAAATGGGGCAGGGCACGGCGACTGGGCTTGCCCAACTTGTCGCCGAAGAGCTAGAGTGTGATTGGGAAAAAGTTACATTCGAGTTTCCAACCCCCGGCGAAAGCCTCGCGCGCGATCGCGTTTATAAATCCATGAGCACAGGCGGGAGCCAAGGCTTGCGCGGTTCACATCAATATGTGCGCGAAGGCGGCGCGGCGGCGCGTATCATGCTCATCGAAGCGGCGGCGTCTGAATGGGGCGTGCCTGCTTCTGAATGCACGGTCTCAAAAGGCGTCATTTCTCATGCGGCGTCCAAGAATAAAACGAGTTACGGTAAGGTCGCCGAGGCCGCGTCAAAACTCGCGCCATCTATTGACGTCACCCTGAAGGAACCTGACGCATGGACAATTATCGGACAACCTAAAAAGCGTCTCGATACGGCAGATAAGCTAACAGGAAAACTCAAATACGGCGCAGACTTAACATTTCCGGGCATGTTAACAGCCAGCATAAAAGACTGCCCAATTCTTGGCGGCACACTTGCCTCATTTGACGCAGACAGCGCCATGGCGATGCCTGGCGTGAAAAAAGTTGTGCAAGTCGGAGAAGCCGTTGTTGTCGTCGCCGACACATGGTGGCAAGCTCAAAGCGCGCTAGACTCTATGAACATTGAATGGGACGGCGGGGAGCACGCGAATTATTCCTCGGCTGATGTCGAAGCCCTGTTTGATGACGGTCTGAAAGCCAATAAAACCTTCACGGGAAATAAAACAGGGGATGTTTCCAAAGCGTTGAAGGCGTCGGCTAAAACGCTTGAGGCGACTTATAATTATCCCATGCAAAACCACGCGCCGATGGAGCCGATGAACGCGACTGCGCTTTGGACAACGGATAAGTGCGAAGTCTGGTGTCCCACACAAAATGGCGAGTCTGCGCTGACGGCTGCGGCGGATGCAGCGGGCCTGCCGATTGAACAATGCGATGTTTATAAAACTATTCTTGGCGGCGGCTTTGGACGGCGCGGTATGAATGACTATGTCACCCAAGCGGTGATGGTCGCCAAAGAAATGCCAGGCACCCATATCAAGCTGCAATGGTCGCGCGAAGAATGTATGCAGCACGGCTTTGTCCACCCTGGTACGAAAGCGAAAATGATTGGGGGGCTTGATGAAGATGGCAATCTCACAGCGCTGGACATGAAAATTTCGGGGCAGTCTATTCTGGCCGCTCTCATGCCTGCGGCGCTTGCGGGCACAGGTGGGATGGACTTTGTGACATTCCAAGGCCTTCTGCCCTCTGGCATCGACCCACGTGTAGAAGATCAGACGATGAAGTACAGTTTCCCGAATTTGCACGTGCATCACGCTATGCGGAACCCGCCTATTCGTCCTGGTTTTTGGCGTGGCGTGAACCTTAACCAAAACGCGGTTTATATGGAATGTTTCCTCGATGAGATGGCACATGCCGCAGGTCGTGACCAACTTGAATTCCGTCTCGACCTTCTCAAGGATAACCCTAAAATGGCAGCGGTTTTGAAAGCGGCTGCTGAGAAGGGCGGTTGGGGAAGCGGCGACGGCAAACATCGCGGCCTCGCAAATATTTATGGCTTTGGCAGCTATGTCGCGGCTTGTGCTGAAGTCAGCGTCAGCGAAGATGGACGCCTTAAAATGCATAAAATCACGGCGGCTACTGATTGTGGTCATGCGGCTAACCCGCAACAAATTGAAGCACAAGTCGAAGGCTCATTTGTCTATGGTCTTTCGGCCATGCTTTACGGTGAAATGACCTATAAAGATGGTCAACCAGAGCAGACGAATTTTGATACATTTAATTCAATGCGTATCGCAGAGATGCCAGAGGTCGAAACGGTTATCATGCCGTCAGGCGGGTTCTGGGGCGGCGTCGGCGAGCCAACCATTGCAGTAGCCGCGCCCGCTGTGATGAATGCGATTTTCGCAGCCACAGGCAAACGCGTGCGTCAATTACCGATCAAGGATCAGAACCTCCGCACGTGAGACAGGGTGCCTATTTAATTATTAGCGTCTGTTTTTTGGCGGGGTGCGGAAATGCGGAGCCAAGCAATAGTGAAGCCCACGAAATCGTTTCGCGCGGTAC
>CALLME010000152.1 GCA_938007945.1 uncultured Caulobacterales bacterium | reverse complement strand
CACGCGACTCACGTGTTGTGGAACGTAAAAAATACGGTAAGGCGAAAGCCCGTAAGAGCTTCCAGTTCTCGAAACGTTAGACTTTTACCCATACTTTGGGTTTATTATTCAGGCGCTTCGGGAGACCGAGGCGCCTTTTTTGTGGAGTAAGTTATGGCAGAGATCATGAAACGTGCCGCCGTGTTAGGGGCGTCAGGATATACAGGCGTTGAAGCCGTGCGCCTTATTCTCGGTCATCCGCGGCTGAAACTCGTGGCGCTCACGGGACATAGTAAGGCAGGGCAGCCTTATGGTGATATTTATCCGAGTCTGTCTCATGCGGGCCTGCCTGACGTTGTGAAAGCCGAAGAGGTGAATTGGGATGAGGTTGATGTGGTCTTTGCTTGTTTGCCGCATGGCGCAAGCCAAGACACGATTGCGACGATTATTGACCGTGTCGAAACGGTGATTGATCTTTCTGCTGATTTCCGCCTGCGCGACGCACAACTATACGCGCAGACCTATGGGCGAAGCCATGATCATACAGATTTGCTTAAGAACGCAGTCTACGGCCTGACAGAATATGCGAGGGATGCGCTTAAGGGCGCGAGGCTTGTGGCGTGTCCAGGTTGCTATCCAACGTGCAGCCTGCTTGCTCTTTTGCCCGCAATTCAAAACAATATGATTGACCCGTCGCGCATCATTATTGACGCAAAATCGGGCGTCACTGGGGCAGGGCGCAAGGCATCGCTCGCCTTTGCATATAGCGAAATTGCCGACGGAGCGCATGCTTACGGCGTGGGCACGCATCGCCACGCGCCTGAAATTGACCAAATTCTCAACCGCTTTGGCGCGAAAGACGCCGCCGTGACGTTCACCCCGCACCTTGTGCCGATGAATAGAGGGATGATTGCGACCTGCTATGTTGATCTTAAAGACAGCATCACGGCAAAACAACTTCATGAAGCATACGTAAGTCATTATAAAGATGAGGCTTTTGTGCATGTCGAGGCATTTGGTGCGGCGCCGCAAACCCGCCATATTCGTGCCAGCAATCACGCGCGCATCGGTGTTTTTGCGGATCGTGTTGTGGGTCGAGCTATCATCATCTCCGTCATTGACAATCTGACCAAAGGATCGAGCGGACAAGCGGTGCAGAACTATAACGCGACGCAGGGCTGGGACGAAACACTTGGCCTTTTGGGTGCCCCTGTTTTTCCATAATTTTAGATGATTTTCGTCGTGAAATAGCCCATATTTAATGAGACTCACGAGAGAGTCAGGAGGCTGTTGTGGCGAATAGGAAATTTTCATTAGGGTTTACATTTATTGCGGCAGCGATTTTATCCGCCTGCTCAACGATAAAAATGCCTAATATTGACGTGCCGGGTGTGCCCGAGTTTAAAGCGGCGGCTGCGAAACTCGTGGACGGTTACCCCGAAGTGTCACAAGCGCCTATTCGTCCCGATGATCTGCGCTCTGCAAAAGAGTGGGACACTGCGGCCCGTACATTGCTGAGCGAACGCAACGGCTTTGTCGTCCCTGAAAAAGGCAATATGCCTGAGACGAAAGCCGAAGTTGACCGCGAGATTGAAGCTCTAAAGGCTGAAGTTCGCAGCTATAAACTTGACGATCCGCAATAGCGCGATGCCAGAAGAGACGGCTATGTCAGCTTACACGCCCACAAAACGCGAAGAATTTTACCGCATCAAGCGTTTACCACCTTATGTGTTCGCAGAGGTCAACAAACTGAAGGCGGAACTGCGCGCTGACGGCATGGATATTATCGATTTCGGCTTTGGCAATCCTGACCTCCCGACTGCGCCGCACATTATTAATAAGCTGATTGAAACGGTGCAGAAGCCGCGAACAACGGGATATTCAGTCTCACGCGGTATTATGGGTCTGCGCCAAGCCTGTGCGCGTTACTATAAACGCCGCTTTGATGTAGAGCTTGATCCCGCAGATGAAATCATCGCGACCATGGGCTCCAAAGAAGGTTTTGCGAATTTGGCTCAAGCCATCACCGCGCCTGGCGACGTCATTTATGCCCCTGATCCATCATATCCGCTCCACGCATATGGCTTCATAATTGCGGGCGCAAAAATACAAGGGATCCCCGCCATTACAGCGGACGAGTATTTGGCAGGCGTGAAAGAGGCGCTGGCCAAAGCCGACAAACCGCCAATGGCTATAGTGGTCTGTTTTCCGTCAAATCCAACGGGGCAAATTTGTGACTTAAGTTTTTACGAAGAGATTGTCGAAATTGCCAAGCAAACGGGCTCAATCATTCTCTCTGATCTCGCTTATTCCGAGTTCTATTTCGGTGACCCGCCGCCGTCTATTTTCCAAGTTGAAGGCGCAAAGGACTGCATGATCATTGAGACGACGAGCCTGTCTAAGACTTATTCTATGGCGGGTTGGCGCATGGGCTTTGCCGTGGGCAATAAGAAACTCATAGCCGCGCTCGCGCGCGTGAAATCCTATCTCGATTACGGCGCGTTTACGCCCATTCAGGTCGCGGCTTGTGCCGCGCTTGACGGCCCGCAAGATAATGTTGAGCACGCCCGCGCTATCTACCGCGCGCGACGTGACGTTATGGTCGATAGTTTTGAGCGCGCCGGCTGGCCCATACCTAAGCCAGAAGCGTCCATGTTCACGTGGGTGCCCCTGCCAGAAGATTTTGCGCATATGGGCTCTGTCGAGTTTTCCAAAAATCTGATGCGCGAGGCCTCTGTGGCAGTGTCGCCTGGGGTCGGATTTGGAGAAGCGGGCGAAGGTTACGTCCGTATTGCCCTTGTAGAGAATGAGCAACGCATCCGCCAAGCGGCGCGCAATATTAAAGCCTATTTCGCGCGCGTAAGAGAGGCGTCCCAATCGGCGGCGGAATAAAGCCTATCTCTGATCTGGCTGACACAAATAAAGACTACTGCTTTGGCGTATCGTCTTCGCATCGGGGGCTTGCTTGGAAATGGCGCTGCTCTGACGAGGACCAAATCCGTGACCTTGTCTCGGGTGCAGGCGTCGATGATTTGACGGCGCGACTTCTCGCGGGCCGCAAAGTGAGCGCAGAAAAAGTCAGCGCCTTTCTCGATCCCAAACTTAGAGATTTCCTGCCCGATCCATCCACGCTCCAGGATATGGACAAGGCCGCAAGCGAAATCGTCAGCGCGCTTAAAGCGGATAAAAAAGTCACCGTCTTTGCCGATTATGATGTGGACGGCGGCACATCTGCGGCGCAGCTCGTGCGGTGGGCCCGCCATTTTAATAAAGAGTTTGGCATATATGTCCCTGACCGTGTGAAAGAAGGTTACGGCCCGTCACCTGAGGCGTTTCGACAACTCCAAGCTGAAGGCAATGACCTCATCATTACAGTGGATTGCGGGGCGGCGGCTTATAGCGCGCTTGAAGAAGCGGCGCGTATAAAGCTGCCTGTGGTCGTGATTGACCACCACATGATGCATGGGAATTTGCCGCCTGCGCTCGCCCTTGTGAACCCAAATCGCGCAGACGACAGCTCTGGCCTTGGGCACCTCGCAGCCGCAGGGGTCACATTTGTGCTGCTTGTTGCACTTAACCGTGAAGCGCGTCGTCAAGGTTTGGGTGAAGGACCTAACCTGTTCGAACTTCTAGACCTTGCCGCGCTAGGCACGCTTTGCGACGTCGTCTCACTGACCGGCCTGAACCGCGCGATTGTGAGTCAGGGGCTGAAACAAATGGGGCAGACGCGGCATCAAGGCTTGCTAGCCCTCGCCGATGTGGCGAGCATTTCTGCACCGTTTACAACTTATCACGCGGGTTTCGTCTTGGGACCGCGTATCAATGCAGGTGGACGGATTGGACATGCGAGCATGGGCGCGGAAATGCT
>CALLME010000151.1 GCA_938007945.1 uncultured Caulobacterales bacterium | reverse complement strand
CCTCGCGCCTGTCTCTGAAGTCTTTATGGGCGAAGAAGACATTAGCCGCTTCCGCCGTCACTATATTATGGCGTTTGGCGGCGGTATAAGCGCAGACCCGATGTATGCGAGTGTGATTGACGGCATTCGTCCGCAAGGGGTCGAGCACTTTCTGCCGCTGTTTTACACAGAGACTGAAACCGTTTTTGACTACGCAGGCGCAGGCTCGCTTTATGCGTTTGACGGCCTTCTCGAGGAGGCGCGCGCGGAACGAGGTGACGTCATTGCAGACTTCTATGAAAGCCGCGACCAATATGCCCAAGCGCGAGATAGCGGCTCGGGCGATCCGCGCAAAATCGCAGGCGTTTACCGCCCGCTTCCACCAGAACGGCTCTACGTTATTGAGGATGAGTGGAAAGAGGTGACAGCCCCGCTATCCACGCGCCATCATTCGCCGTTCATTCCGCCTGATACGGAAAATGTGCTCGACTTTGGCGGTAAGCCCGCGCGCAATTTCTCGCCAGAACGCAAAACAACGGGCACCAATGTCTTCGAAGTCTTGGTCGATCATGTGCGCGATTTGCGAGCCAAGAAAAAACGCGTACTTCTTGCCAGTTGGACGCAAGGCTCTGCCGACCGCATGGGCAGTGTGCTTGAAGATCACGGACTTGAGACAGAGTTGACGACACGCGGGCCAGACGCGCTGGCTATTCCGCAAGGCTCCGTGCGGCGTGTGCTGTTACCGATTGATCAGGGTTTTACCTTCGGTGACTTGGCTGTCATTTCTGAGCAAGACGTGCTCGGTGACCGTCTCGTTAATCGGGGCAAAAAACGCAAAGCGAAAAACTTTATCGCGGAAGCAGCGGCTCTCCGTCCTGGGGATCTCATTATCCATATCGACCACGGACTTGGGCGATATATTGGGTTGAAAACGTTGACTGTGGGTGAGGCCCCGCATGATTGCCTCGAGCTTGAATATCACGGCGGCGCGCGGCTCTATCTTCCCGTTGAAAATATCGAGCTTTTGTCGCGTTATGGCGGCGCGTCTGATGGGACGGTTCTGGACAAGCTTGGCGGCGTGGCGTGGCAATCGCGTAAGGCCAAAGCCAAAGACAAGCTACGCGAAATGGCAGGCGAGCTTATCAAGATTGCGGCCAAACGCGCACTCCGCACAGCTGAACCTATCGACATGCCCGAAGGCGCATATGAAGAGTTTTGCGCGCGCTTTCCTTATGCCGAGACTGAGGATCAATTAAACGCGATTGAGGATGTTTTCACCGACCTCAAATCGGGTCGGCCCATGGACAGGCTTGTCTGCGGTGACGTCGGCTTTGGGAAAACGGAAGTGGCACTACGCGCGGCTTTCGCTGTCGCCATGAGCGGGAAGCAAGTTGCCGTAGTTGTACCGACCACGGTTTTGTCACGACAGCATTTCAAAACTTTCGAAGAACGCTTTCGCGGCTGGCCCGTCAATGTGCGTCAACTTTCGCGCCTTGTGAGTGCCAAGGACACAAAAGAGACCAAGGAGCAACTTGCGAGCGGGCGGTGCGAAATTGTCGTCGGCACCCATGCCTTACTTGCAAAAAATATAAAATTCACAGACCTCGGCCTGCTGATTGTGGACGAAGAGCAGCGCTTTGGCGTGGGACATAAAGAAAAACTGAAAGCTCTGCGCGCGGATGTGAATGTGCTGACACTAACGGCGACACCCATTCCGCGCACGCTACAGATGGCGCTATCGGGAATTCGCGATTTGAGTTTAATTGCGACGCCGCCAGTGGACCGCCTCGCTGTACGCACTTACGTTGCACCGTTCGACCAAATCTCTATCCGCAAAGCCATTTTGCGTGAGCGTTATCGTGGCGGACAGACCTTCTTTGTCGCCCCGCGTATCAAAGACCTCACACGTCTTGAAGAGTTCATGCAAAAACATGTGCCCGAAGTAAAATATGTTGTCGCCCATGGGCAGATGGCAGGGGGGGCGCTCGAAGACATTATGACCGCCTTTTACGATGGACAATATGACGTTTTGCTGTCGACCTCTATAATTGAAAGCGGGATTGATATTCCGCGTGCTAATACAATGATAATCTACCGTGCGGACCGTTTTGGACTGGCGCAGCTTTATCAAATGCGGGGACGTGTGGGACGCTCCAGAGTTAGGGCCTATGCCTATATGACTATTCCTGAAGGCTTCGTCGCAACGGATGGGGCTATACAGCGACTAAAAGTTTTGCAGTCACTCGACACGCTCGGCGCAGGCTTTACATTGGCAAGTCACGACCTTGATATGCGCGGCGGTGGTAACCCCCTAGGCGAGGAACAGTCAGGCTATGTCAAAGATGTGGGTGTAGAGCTTTATCAACATATGCTTGAGGAAGCCGTGGCAGAACTGCGAGATGATAATGAATTTGTCGACCAAAGCTGGTCACCTAATGTCAATGTCGGCGTCGCTATTCTTATTCCAGAACATTATATCGCAGACCTTAATCTGCGTCTCGCGACTTACCGCCGTATTTCAGATGTCGCGGATGACGCGGAAAGCGACGCGCTTGCGGCTGAACTCATCGACCGCTTCGGCCCTCTGCCCAAAGAAGTCGATAGCCTGCTGAAGGTTATGCGGATTAAACGTCTCTGCCGGGCCGCCCATGTCGAGAAAATCGACGCGGGGCCGAAAGGTGTTGTCATGACGATACGCCATAAAGACGTGACGGACCCAAGTGTCATCCTGAATGCGATTACACAAAACGGCGGCTGGAGACTACGCCCTGATCAAACCATTTTCGTAAATGGTCATTTCGAGAAACCCGATGCGCGTTTAAAAGGTGTTGAGCGAGCTTTAAAGGCTCTCATTAATGACTAGGAGCTAACCGACTTTGAGATGATCGCCATTGTCTTTGCCTATTGCAGAAAGCGCGCGACCTGCGAAGAAATCACTGTTTTCGCCTTCGCGCAACTCCACAGCAGCAATAGTGAGCTGGACCGTAAACGGCCCCTTATCCTTTGTAGATGTGGCAAAAGCCGCGCAATCGACGATAGCTGAAATGCGTTCTATGACGGGCGCTATTGAGGACTCTGTCTCATTTGGAAAGGCGAGGAGGTAGGTATTATTCTCAATGCGTGCCGTAATATCTTCCATACGCACCAGATTTTTTATCATATTGCCGACCTTATCACAGGCGTCGCGAAATTCTTCTGATGAGACGGGGTAGGGCGCATTGGGCCAGATTTTAATCGCAAGAAGACTGACAGGAGTCTCATGCGGCTCAAATTCGCGGCAGATACGACGGAGATGGGCATAAAAAAATGTGTCATTAAAGGCACCAGATCCTGCATCAATACAGCTGTCGCCGCCAAGTTTATCAAACTCTTGTTTAAGCTGGCTATGAATACGGTGGTAATTTGCGAGTTCTAAGATACGACCACTAATTTCTTCAAGATCGGCCTTCGCGTCAATCAAATCGCGGGCACCTTTTTGAAAGGCGCGTTCTTCCTGGTCAAACGTTGCGCCGTCTACGAGGAGTAGCGTCGGCACATGATAGAGCTTTGCGTTTTTGCGCATCGTCGCAGAGATGGTCAGCGGTGGCTCGACATCGACAAGTGCGTTCATAACGACGGCATTGAAGTTTTTCTCATAGAGATAATCAAACGCCGAGAAGGTCGTGAAAGCGGCGACGACTTCGACATTCTTCTCCTGTAACGCGTTTATGACGATCATGAACTCTGGTGTTGGTTTGCCCACGAAGAGGATTTTAAAGGGCCTCGATAGCGCGGATTCTTCAAGGCGGTATTCTATGTCAAATGTTTCTTTGAGCGTGGAGATGCGGCGCATGATTTCGCGCTCCATACCCGCGAGACGGATTAGCGAGTCGACACGTATCGCAATCTGACTGGCGTGAGCGGGCGGATAGATAACGCTCTCGAAACAGGAGGTGTCGATGTCTGCTTTACGGCTGAGAGTGCCGAGAACAGGGATGTCGCGATTTCCGAAATGCTTGTTAAGTCCTGCGACTATTGTCGGCGCTTTTTCGATATAATCCGTCAAAGCGAGTAAAATGATATTGGGTGCAGTTTTTGGCGCACCGCGAATTATTGTGCCGTCAAAAACACAGTCTTTTGTTAGAAAGTTAAGGCGCTTAAGTTGGGCTTTAATCTCATTTGCGCGCACTTCATTATCGGTCACGACGAGTACGACATTCGTCGGCATATTTGCCGCAGGCGCAACAGAGGACACGCCTAGATTATCCACGTCAGTCTGTATCACGTCGCATAACTCCGTATTGTTAACGTAAGTTATCGCCCAAAACCCTTTCCGAGGAGTTAAACTACGGCGCGCGAAATATAATTTTTAGTTTGTTAATAAACCCGCAGGCTCTGCGGCCTTGAGCATCGCTTCTTGAAGTTTCTCAAAAGCACGTGCCTCAATCTGACGAATGCGCTCACGGCTAACACTGTAGATTTTCGCAAGGTCTTCGAGCGTCTTTGGACTGTCAGAGAGGCGGCGTTCACGGATGATATGCTGTTCACGCTCATTCAAATCCGCCATAGCTGTTTCGAGTAGGTCCATACGCGCATCATGCTCTTGGCTTTCTGCGAGGACTTCTTCTTGGCTGTCATTATCGTCTTCAAGCCAGTCTTGCCATTCTGCACTACCGTCTTCACCGCCGATTGTGACATTTAAAGAGCCGTCACCGCCAAAACTCATGCGGCGATTCATATTGGTCACTTCTGTCTCGGATACGTTGAGTTCAGTCGCGATTTTCTTAAGGTGTTCAGGGCGCAAATCACCTTCCTCAATGGCTTTCATCTCGCCCTTCATGCGGCGAAGATTAAAAAAGAGCTTTTTCTGCGCGGCAGTTGTACCCATCTTCACGAGCGACCAACTGCGCAGGACATATTCTTGAATTGCGGCACGGATCCACCACATCGCATAGGTCGACA
>CALLME010000150.1 GCA_938007945.1 uncultured Caulobacterales bacterium | reverse complement strand
TTTTATACGCCTTATCACGGCGGGCTGGCCAAGGCTGTGCAGGACCTACGCCGGCAACATAAAGACCCGCTCATTGTCAGCGTGCATAGCTTTACCCCGCGCCCCCTCACCGCGCCTGCCGACGCTCCACCACGCGATATGGATATTGCCTTGCTTGTAAAGGGTGACACGCAGACAGCTGATAAATTTATGACGGGACTGAAGACGCATATTCCGAGCTTTGAGGGCCGCATAAATGAGCCTTATTCAGCTTATGACCTAAATTACACAATTGATGTCCATGCGCGCCTGTCGGGGGATAGGTGGTCGCGCCATCTTGCAATTGAGATACGCCAAGACCATATCGGATCAGACACAGACGCCGCGCGCATCGCCCAAGGATTAGGTGATATTTTATCAGACTTAATCTAAAAAAACGGAGACGACCATGAGTTTTCATACAGAGCTAGCCCCTAACGCGACCCACCATGTCAATGGCTCCAATATGTTTGGCAATTACCCCGACGGTTTTGAGCAGGCCACATTAGGTTTTGGCTGCTTTTGGGGCGCAGAACGTATTCTATGGAAACTTGACGGCATCCACACAACATCTGTCGGCTATGCAGGCGGCACGGACGGGACGCCTGATTATAAAAAAGTGTGTAGCGGCGCGACAGGCCATGCCGAGGTCGTGCACATTGTCTTTGACCCGTCAGTTATTTCATATGCGCAAATCCTAAAAGTCTTTTTTGAAAATCACGACCCCACCCAAGGCGACCGCCAAGGCAATGATGTCGGCAGCCAGTACCGCTCTATCATCCTGACCCATAGTGACGCGCAGGCGGACATCGCCAAAGATTTGCGCGCAACTTATGACGCGGCTTACCAAGCCAAAGGCGCGCCTGCGATTACGACGCAGATTGTACCTGTGGGCGATTATTACGCAGCTGAGGATTATCATCAGCAATATCTCGCTAAGAATCCGCAAGGTTATTGCATGCACGGCCCGACGGGTGTGAGTTGCCCGCTACCCCCGCGCTATCTGAAACTGGACGCCTAAGCCTGACAGCCCCGTAATGTTAAAGCGCTTGGCGGGACGGGTATCGCCCTGCTAAACAGGCGCGATGGGTAAAGGCCAAAACATAAGATCAGCAGAGTTCGCGGCGTCTCGCGAGGCGGGCTTTTCCCTGCTTGAGACATTATTCGCGCTCGCCATTATGTCCATCGCCTCTGTCGCCCTGTTCCAAAGTACAGCATCTATGCTGCGCCTATCAGACCGCGCGGTGAAAGCGGGAGAGCGAACTGTAAACGGGGCACTCGACAGGCTCGCAGTGACACGTTTACTTGGCGCGATTATGCCAAACTGGCCTGACTTGGAAGACATCAGCTTTACAGGTGAGAGCCGCAGACTGTCCGCCCTTAGCGCAACGCCGATATCCACAGAAACGTCAGGGCCGCAACCCTTCACCCTCAGCTTTATTCAGGCGGAAAACGGCACGCATACGCTGATATATGTTGCGGGGGCGCTCTTGGAGGAAACAGGCGAGGATAAAGACAAGGTCGCTTGGCCACTCATAAAGGGGCTTTCTGCGGGCGCGCGATTTGAATATATGGGTGTTGACCAAAATTGGTATGGCGAGTGGCCTCCCGACACAAAACCGACGCGCGGCTATTTTAATGATGCCGAGCTTATGCCCGCCAAGACCATACCCGAAGCTGTGCGCCTACGCGACCAAGACGTCATTATTCTGAGTGCTGCGATAAGTGAGAGCTCAACCTTGCCGCCACGTCCTTCTATGGAGGGTGGGTTGTGAACCTGACCGTCCCACAGAAAACGCGCGCCGCATCTGAGAGCGGTTTTGTGCTACCCTATGTTTTGGTCGTCGTGGCCATTCTTGCTGTCGCCGGCACAATTGCCGCGCAAAGACTGCAAAACGCCTCAGGGATTGTCACCGATATGGGCGAGCGACTTTCGGCAGATCGCGCGCTGCACAGCGCAGAAGCCGCCGCGACCTATTCTATCCTCACTGCAAATGCGCAAAGCGGTGGGCACGATATTTCGCCTGATAGTCCAATCGTTTGGGAATTTGGCCTTCTTTCAGCAGATGGGCGCCGTCCCTTAAGCCCTGACCAAGCCGCCTCAATCACGCCCAATATTTGGCCCGCTCAAGGGAATTTGAGACAATATAAAGCGACGCCAGACGCTAGGCCCACTATTGTGTCTTACCGCGACGCGACAGGGCTTATCTCGCTTCATCAACCTGTCCCGCAACTTATTCAAACAGTTTTGGAAGCGAGCGGAGCAAGTCGTAGCGACGCCAGCGGCGCGGTCAGCGCGCTTCTCGATTATACAGATTTTGATGATACGCGCCGTCAGCAGGGGGCTGAACGCTTTGATTACCGCACACGGAATATGGCGGCACCGACAAACGCTCCGCTGCGAAGTTACAGTGAGCTTGGTAATGTCATGGAATGGGCAGACTTTATGACCACGCTCAATATGACCCTTTTTAAAGACATGACGACACTGCAAATGACGAATAACTATCAAGAAGGCTTTGCTCCAAGCGCGCTGCGAGAAGCCCTCGCCTTTGACAGTGACAGCCTGCTTGAGCCCCGCCGCTTGGATCCGCTACAGGCGCTAGAGCGGCGCAGCTTAAAGCCCTCGAAATTTTCACGTTTTACGATTTGGGCCCCCCGCGCCGATGGACGCTACCGCAAACGCGTTGTTGATATTGAGCGCTCTGCGCGGGCGGTAGGCGCGCCATATAGAAGACATTGGGTTTATGAGAGCACTGTGCTAGAGAGCGACATTATAACGGCCGCGCCTGAAACACAGATAGGTAATTCATCAGGTTCAGGCCTTAATTTTGAAGAGTTAGAAAATGTTGTTCACGCCCCGTCTCTTCGTCCTTAACGGACAGAAAGAGCGCGACACCCTTCGCAAGCCGGCATTGATCGGCCAAAGCGTGTGCATTGTGCCGCGCGCGGACTGCTCTTTTCGGCGATTGCGTCTGGCTGGCCGCTCGGCTGACGCGAAAAAGGCGGCGATTCTCAAAGTGCGCAATGAAGCGCTTGAGGATGAGGACGGCGTCAAACTCGTCCCAGATAATATCGACCCATCTGCGGAAAATGCGGCGCAACTCTATGCCTCTGTTTGGGGCTATGCCACACACCCCTCACATTCTGGCCGCTACCTGCCTGAGACCCTGGCGCAACGCCCTTATAATAATGGCACACGGCTCGTGCGCGGACTGTCAGGGTTTGAAGGCCAAATTTGGACGCAAGGCAATCTTGTTGCAAGCCGGTGGTGGGCGCGTCAGCCAACGCCGCAGCAGTGGGACGTCTTTATCAGCGCCGCGCGTGAAACGCGTGTGGCAGACTCTGTTGATGACCCGTCTCTGCCAATCGCTGTCGACGTACCATGGCGCGATGATATTGCCGTCATCAATTTTGATAAAGACCGCCTCTCAACCCTATTCGCGCCAGCAAAACTGGCGATGGGAGCGGCTTTGATAGCGACTTGTTTTGGACTCTATACGAGTGGACAATATCTGCGCCAAAGCCGTCTTATTTCAAAAATTGAGACTCAAACAGCGGCTCTCAAGGATGAAACGGAGCAAATCCAAAGTGAGCGCAGACGCGCCCTTGGAAATATGATGTATGTGCGCCGCTACCGCAATATGGGCGATAACGGCACTGTGCTGGCGGGCTTCGGCGCGCTGAGCAATGTGCTCGGCAGAACAGATCTGGGCATTGCGCGTATATCGCTGCGCGACGGCGCGCTAGAAATACGGCTCGAAGGCGAAGATGAAATTTCCGTGCCAGATGTTGTGACCCTATTGGAGGCGGAGCCCAATCTTGCAGATGTCAGCGTGGCGCAAGACGGTGATAAAATCCTGATTGTGAAAGCGCAGCTTTTGTCACCCAGTCAAACGCTCGCGGCCTTGAGCAGTGCGACAGAGGTACAGCCATGAAGCTTGCCCCTGATGATTTCGAAATGACACCGCTCGCCGCCTATGGCCTGTTATTGATTGCTTGCGTCCTAGGGTTTCTGGGGCTTGAGAGGTTTGCGGACGCTGAGGCCGCGCAAGAGCGCCGCTTGGCCACAGCACAAACAGAACTCGCGACGCTCGCCTCTATTCGCGAGACTGACCACTGGACGGACAGGCTAACGCAAAGCCAAACGGCCCGTCAGGCTCTACAAAGCGAACTTTGGACTGGCGCCACGGCAGGCGTTATTGCCGCTGAATTGCAGCAAGCTCTCCGCAGCATAGCGGGGGACTTGAAATTTGAGCAAATTCAAATTCGTGTCGACCCTGACCCTGTCGAAAATGACGCGGTGATGCAGTTGAGTTTTGAAATGTCAGCGCGTGCCGTATCTTCTAAAGATTTTGCAGACTTCTTTGAAACCATCGCGACCTATCCGAAAATTCTCATCGTGGATGAGTTTGATTTTGCGCAGTCATTGCGAGACCGCCGCCCGCCGCGCTTAGCGATGAGAGGCCGTATTGCTGTGCAGATTGCGGCGCCCGATGCAGGCGCGAATGCGCAAGCGGGGGGACGCCCATGACGCGAACATTTCTCATGACCGGACTTGCATTGGGCGTGCTGAGTGCCGCCTTGGGGTGGTGGCGCGCAGATCCCGCCTTTGCGTCCAAAACCGTTGTGCCTGATGGATGGGAGACCTTGCAGTACCAGCCCCTCTCTGACGCAGCCTATGCAAAAATGGCGCGTCAGATCAAAGCCTCGGCCTTACTACCATTAAGCCGCATTGCAGAGCGGCGGGCAGAATCAAGTGGCGAGACACTCACCGCGACGCCCTCACCGACAGCAGGAAAATTCCCAAAAGTTGTGTCACGAAGCGAGATAAACAAAGTACCTCACGTCGTCTTGCAAGGCCCAGACAATACCTTCACAACCGTCAAGGCAGGGGACAAGCTTACGAGTGGCTGGACCATTAAAGCGATTGAAGAAAATGACGTTATCGCGACGTTTGAGGCTGAAGAAATTCGGGTGCCAACGGTAAGCTATCTGCAAACAGCTTTTGAAAAATCTGATGAAGACGCTATGGACATGCGCGACGATACAGATACAGACACACGCAACAAGACGTCACAAAGACCCACCTCAGATAATTAGGTGGCGGAGAAGACTATGAGACATTTTGAAATTTCAGAGGATTACGCGACGTCGCCCGTTTCGCCGCTGCGCCCATCAAAGGCACGCTTTGCGCGCAATGTTTTACTGCGCTCTGTCGCAGGGCTAGTGGTCATTGGCCTCTCTGCGTGTCAGACAGTTGAGGGATTTAAGCGCGACATGTCTGGGCAAAAAGTTGCGCCGCGCGTAGAGCCAGGTTCAGGCGGCGCGCTGATTACAGGAAACGCGAATGAGCCCTATACGCGAATCACAGGCGCAACGCTTGAGGAAAATAGCGTCGGTTATGACCTAAAGCGCGGCCCAAGACGTTATGTTGAACCCGTAAATGCGACGCCTAACTCTTCTCGCCAAAACTATGCAACAACCTTGCCCAGCGACGTGGCGTCAGTTCCAAGTCTGGCGGACTCAAACGCCCCTATTTCTAGCGATGGTATCTCGCGCACAGCGCCGCGCACACGCGTTCGCACAGTCGAGGCGTATATCGCGCCATTATCTGTGCCGCAATTTGTCGATATTGCCTTTGGTGAAATGTTGAAGCTTCCCTTTGTGATTGGCAAAGATGTGGCGGCGATGAATGACATCGTGCAATTGCGAAGCTCTGGCACAATGACGGGGGCGAATTTTCAGAACCTTGTGACCGAGGTCTTGAAAGAATACGGCGTTCGCGTTGTGCCTGAGAATGGCAGCTATAAAATAATCAAAGACGAAGCCCTTCGCTCTCGCATGCCGCGCTTCATTAAATCACGCGCGCGACCACGCACACGTCAAGACCTCCGCCCTGTTATTCAATTTGTTCAGCTTGAGGCCGTTGCCGCCAATAGCATGCTGCTTATGCTGCAAGAGGCGTTTAAAAACAAAGCTGAAGCCATTCGCATACAAGCAAACCCACAAAACAACTTCATCACACTTTCTGGATTGCCTGAGGATGTGAACCTTGCGCTGAGCATTATCGATGAACTTGATGAACTCGACTTTGCGGGCGCGCAGGTCAAGAAATACTCGCCGCAATTCTGGAATGCTGACGAGTTTGCCAAGGTCTTAGAAAATGCGCTTAAAGTCGAAGGGTGGGAAGTGACCAGCAACCCGACTGTGAACCGCACTATCTTCCTGATGCCTGTTGAATATTCAAACGACCTGTTTATTTTTGCCAAGACTGCGCAAGCGCATTCACGCGTCACCGAATGGCTAGGGGAGCTAGACCGTCCCGCGCAAGGCGGGGATGCCAAACAGATTTTTATCTATCAAGTCAAGAATGTGGCCGCTGAAGATCTTGCCAACACGGCGAATAATGTCTTGTCAAATCGCGGAAATATAGCTGGGTTCGCGACAGCGCAAGGCGCGCAAAATGCCGAGCAGAACGGCAATAGCATTGTAAATGTGAGAGGCGGCACCGCAGGCGGGGACGGCGGCGGACTAACCTCATCTAATACGCGGTTCATCGTTGACCCATCAGGCAATCGGATTGTGTTTTCAGGCACGTCAAATGACTACGCCAAACTCGTCGCTTTGCTTGAACAGCTTGATACGCCTGCGCCCGAAGTGCTTATCGAAGTACAGATTGCCGAAGTGTCTCTTGAGGACAGCACAAATATTGGCCTCGACTTTAGTTTGACGGATATCGGTCTCGGAGACTTGACCACAGCAAGCGCGAGTACAGCAGGCTTGGGTGTGGGTTCGACGGGGCTGACGATTGGTCTGCTTGGGAATGATATTGACGCCACGCTTAATGCTTTTGCGAATAATCGCCGCGTCAAAATACTTTCCACGCCGATTTTGACGGCTCGCTCTGGTACGCAAGCGTCCATCCAGGTCGGCAGAGACATTCCTGTGCTGACCTCGCAGCGGGCAGCCAATAATCAAGACGGTGTTGGGCAGACCGATATTTTACAAAGCATCTCTTACCGCTCCACAGGTGTGCTGATGAATATTGAGCCTATCGTCTTTTCTGACAATCGCATTGATCTGACGATTTCTCAGGAGGTGAGTTCCGAGGTCGATACAGCGGGCTCAACAATTGCGAGCCCGACTATTTCAAATCGCTCTATTGAAACGCAACTCTCCTTAGAAGACGGGCAAACAGCCGTCATGGGCGGGTTGATACAGCGCAGCCTGACAGTTGATGATAAAGGCGTCCCCTTCTTTAAAGACATCCCTATTATTGGCCGCGCCTTTAGAAATGAAGGTATATCTGAAGATAATACAGAATTGGTCATACTGATTACCGCCTATGTACTACGCGGGCAAACCGATAAGGCGCAGTTTGTCAGACGTTTATCAGGCGATATCGACGCCATGATGGCCGATGACAGTCGCCTTCTGACCCTAAAACCCAGAAATTTCTAATATGAGAGGCGCGTGACAGTTAGGCCACACAATATGAACCGAGGGCGATATTGCCAATCTACCGCGCGGCGTTCACGCGAGGGCGGCTTCTCCGTACTCGAAGCGCTCATAGCTATGGCGGTGCTTGCAGGGGCGCTGCTGCCGCTCCTTGCGCTTCAAAGTCAGTTTGTGACCACAACAGAAGCCATAGAGCGCAGCGAAAGGCGTTTGGCGACACAAGAACTGGCTATGGCTCATATTTCGGCCCTCAATCTGGATCAATTGAGCGCGGGCGAACTTGCCACGCCCTATGGACAGCTAAATTGGCAAGCTGTGCCCAAATTAGGGCCCACACCCGTTAGAGATGTCGCGGGTTTTCGGACACGAAATGACATTACGCTGTATCAGATACAGATAAATATGGTTTTTAATGACGGTTTTGTAGAAAATTTTAGCTTTGACAGCTTGGGATGGCACCCCAATAGCTCACTTTTAAGCGCATTATAGCATATGTGGTTCTGTTAGCTATCTAAGCCCAATCCTTAGACCTAAAACGGGCAAATTTTGTTAAGCTTTTGATAACAGTGTGATAAAAATACATCTTGGACGCGATTTTGCGGGGATTGAGGTCGAATCTATGCGCAGGAACTCTTGACGCTAGGATTTCCCCCACCTATAGACGCAGTAGGCATATGAGGGGGTGGCGATTTGATTCCCCGTACCTTTGGATGCTTGCCCTTCAGAAGCGTGCAGATTTCTGCATATTTATATTTTGATTAACAGGTGAGGAAAACATGAAAATCAAATCACTCCTAGCCGCCGTATCTATGGTGGCAATTACAGCGGGTTCAGCGAACGCGCTCGTTCTTACGAACACCACATCTGGCGGAACATTGACGCCAGCACTTGAGCTTGAAACGCCAATCACACCAGCAGCAGACTTTGGTGACTTCGCGTTTAACGTATCACCAAACGGTACTGACCGTTTCCCAGGCGGTGCAAACCTGGTGATAGGCGTTACTCTGCCTACAGGCGTTGTCTTTACTAGAGACATCACTGGTGGTGACATTGGCGGCGTTGCAAGTTCTGCAACTGTACAAAATGGCTCAGGTCAAGCAGGCACAAGCTCTGTTGAGTTCCTAGCGGCGATCTTCGCGACTGCAGGTAGCGGCGCGCCACTAACATTCAACTTCCCACTTTCACTTGCAGATTGCCCAACAGGCTCTCTAACTGTTACTGTTGCTACAGAGGAAGGTACCCCTATTGAAGAGGGAACTGTCACTGCGGACGCGACAAATGCAGTTTTTGCAGGGTGTGAGTCAGCAGTTGACGGTGTTGTGACATCTGATGAAGCGACATCTGACACAACTATCACGCTTGCATCTGGCTACACAGCGCTTGCTGAGTTTGACCCATCTGGTACTCCAATCTCATCACCAATCATTCTTGGTGCCATCAACTACGAAATTGACCCGCTTGTTTCAGTCTCTCGCACTGGTACAGCAGCAGGACAGCCACTTGTGGCAGCTGATGTTGATGCCATTACGTTTGACATGGTTTTTGAAGATGCGTCAGCTATTACAGCTGCATCTGTGGGCCAAAACAACGGTACAGCATCATTTGGCGTGAAAATGGGTAACCTTTTCCGTTTCAACATCACAGATCCAAACCGTATCGCTGAAATGCTAGACGGCACAGCGGACAACTTCCGCGTAACTTTTGACGGCACAACTGTCATCCCAACACAGACTGTTAGCATTGGTAACTCTTCTGTTTCATTCCGTGACACAGGTCTTCCGGACCTTATCATGTCTGAGCCAGGCGCTACTGGTCCACTTGACTCGCTTCAGCGTCAAGGTCGCGAGTTTGGTTACTTTGACTGGAACGCTGGCCCAGCAATTTCTTCTCCGACATTGAGTGTCTACCGTATCACAGGCCTTACCGCTGGAGACACAGTTGATTACTCACTGACACTCGAAAATTCTAACGCTAACGGTACATATTCAGGTGCAGTCACAGCCGACAGCGCGGGTGAAGCAGTACTTGTGTCTACAACAATGCCAGTTCCGGCAACTGTTGGACGTTTTGATGTTCTTATCAACCTTGAAACACCAAACACAGACGTAGATATCGACCGTATGATGCTTAAAGGTGGTGTCGTCTCAGCGTTTAACGACGGTGCGAATAACGACCAAGAAGATGTTCTTGAGCCTAACCTAAACGACGACGACAACTAGTCGTAACGTTTAAAACTTTTAGACGGCCTCTCCTTTTGGAGGGGCCGTTTTTTTATGCGCCAATGTATCATCTGCGCACTGTCCCAACACATCTGCATTTCTGTTTTAACTTTTAAGCTGCGTGCGTTATAATAAGCGGCTAAGGACACATTCATGCAAAGCGCACAGACCAACACTATCGGAGATATTCTTCAGGCCCGCGGCCTTGTCAAAGCGGCTGACATCGCGCAAGCGAGCCGCCTGCAGGCGGAAGCGGGCGGTCTACTAGGCCAAGCCTTGCTGCGTATCGGCGCAGTCTCAGAAGAGGACTTGCTGATTGCGCAAAGTGAGCAGCTTGGCCTACCGATTATGCTATCAGAGCGCGTCAGTATTGACCCCGATGATTACAGTCGCGCGATGACAACGCTCGGTCTAAACGCGCGTTGGCTCACGGCGCGACAATGTGCAGTGTGGCAAACGTCTGATACAGCCCCTGTCTTTATGCTCGCGCAAGACATAGTCTCGCCTGAACTTCGTGAACAGATAGAGCGGCGCTGCTATAAGGCTGGCGTCGAACTTTCGGATTTTGTCGCCAGTAACCAGACGATTGAAAAAGCGCTGTTTCATATCCGCGAAGACAGCCTCAAAGATACCGACGGGCTGACGGATGATGACACGGTGCGGCTGAAGGAAATGGCTGAAGAAGCCCCTGTGATTGATTTTGTAAACCGTGTCTTCTCCACCGCTCTGCGCGAAAACGCCTCTGATATTCACATCGAGCCGTTTGAGCATAAATTCCAAGTCCGTTACCGCATAGACGGCGTGTTGCACACCAAACAAACCGACCCGAAATCTAATTTTGACGCTGTCGCCAGCCGTATCAAGCTGCTCTCAGGCATGGACATTGCCGAGCGCCGCCTGCCCCAAGACGGACGTCAGACAATCCGCTTTGCAGGCCAAGACATTGACCTGCGCGTCTCCGCTCTCCCTGGGTCATGGGGTGAGAGCCTTGTCATGCGCCTGCTTAAGAAAGAAACCGAACTCCCAGATCTGGAAGCCATAGGGCTTGAGGGCCACGCCAAAACGACACTGCAAGAGCTTTTATCCCAGCCCAACGGCGTTATCCTTGTCACGGGGCCAACGGGTTCAGGTAAATCGACGACGTTATATCGAGGCCTGCGCGGGCTGAATGACGGTGTGCGCAAGATTATCACCATTGAAGACCCCGTCGAATATGACATGGACGGCATTATCCAGATACAGACCAATGCAGGGATAGGCTATACCTTCGCCAAGGGGCTGCGCGCGATTTTGCGTCAAGACCCAGACATTATTATGGTCGGCGAGATTCGTGACGGCGAGACGGCCACCATTGCCGCCCAAGCCGCGCTGACGGGACACTTAGTGCTCTCGACGCTGCACACAAATTCAGCTCTCGCCGCAGTTGCTCGTCTCGTGGATATCGGGCTTGAGCCTTATATGGTTATATCAGCTGTGCGCGGATTAGTGGCACAGCGCCTTGTGCGCCGCCTCTGCCAAAGCTGTTCCGTGCCTGTGGCTAAGCCTGACGGCGAGAATATGATTTGGGACATGATTAAAAGTGGCGCCATAATTGATCCGCAGCTCAAAGGCAAAAATAATTGGCGCGAGAGCCAAGGCTGCCCCGCCTGTAACCATACTGGCTTTAACGGCCGCGTCGCGATTTTTGAGACTGTGAAAATGGACAATGCGCTATCAGAAGCTATTTTAGAGGGCGCAAGCCTGCAAAAACTTCTTGAAGTCGCGCGGGGCCAGGGCTTTATTACCCTGCTCGAAGACGGGATATTAAAAGCTCGCTCCGGTGTTACAACACTCACCGAAGTGTTTCGCGTTTGCGGTGCCAATGCCACGACAGTTGATTTATCTGGAGATAATGAAGATGCGTAAAATTACAGTTGATTCAAAAACCCCGATCACAAAGGTTCAAGATAAAGAGGCGGGTTACAGCCTGCTCGAAATTCTGGTGGTGCTCGCAATCATTGGGACACTCATGGGCCTTGTGGCCCCGCGTCTTCTTGGCAATGTTGACAAAGCTCAGGTTACAGCCGCCCAAGCGCAAGCTAAAACCCTACGGCTAGCCTTGGATAGTTTTAAACTGGATACAGGTCGCTATCCCTCAGGTGAAGAGGGACTCGCCGTGCTCGTCTCCCCGCCCGCAGGTGATAACGGGTCGTGGTACGGGCCTTATATGGAAGGTGAAATTCCGCTCGACCCTTGGAAAAATGCTTATGTTTATCAGCCGCCCATTGCTCAAGAAAATGGCCGCATGAGCACGCCTTATGTCATTTCTTACGGCGCGGATGGGACTGTTGGCGGCAGCGGCAATAATGCCGATATTTCCTCATAAGACGAAAAATCCACGCGCGCGCGAGGCAGGGTTCTCACTGCTAGAAGTGATGGTCGTGCTTGCGATTATGGGCCTCATGCTGAGCGTTGTTGGCGCCCGCATGATTGGCGCAATTGAAAGCAACCGGTTTATCCGCACAGCAGAGGCCGCCATGGCCGATGTCTTGCTTGTGCGCTCTGATGCTATGTTAAACAGTTCGGCCCGCAGCCTTGTCACGGAAAGTGTGACCGAGTCTGAACTTGATAAGCGCGGTTTACAAACCCTACGCCGTTTTGATGTGCCTGAGGGGTGGCTTGTGGAAGGTGACATCATTGAGATTTCCGCGAGCGGCGTTTGCTCTGGTGGTTATGTGTCAATAAAAAACCCAGAGGGTCGCCTTGCGGTCTTTCGCCTCAATCCGCCCAAATGCAACGCTGAGCGCGTGAGCCTGCAACAGTGATGCTGTTTATTTGGGGGGGTGTTTTGGCGGTCTTTTTGTTGGCGCTGTCTTATATTGATTTGCGCGAATTTCGTTTGCCAGATGTACTCACATTTCCGCTCATCGGAATGGGGATTTTGCAGAGTTATCTTGCAGACGCCCTCATTCCCGCTCTGATTGGGATGGCCATTGGATACGGCGCATTTGTCATGATCGCCTATGCGTTTAAACGTCTGCGCGGTATAGACGGCCTCGGGCGGGGTGATGCAAAACTCCTCGCGGCAGGCGGGGCGTGGGTCGGCTGGATGGGTCTGCCGATGATAGTCCTCATCGCAAGCCTGCTCGGCATTATTATCGCTTTGTTCGGGGTGTCAGGGGCAAAAATAAGGTCGGATATCCCAGAAAATGAGTATGATAATTGGGTGCCATTTGGGCCTTGCCTCGCGGTCGGAATTTTCGCGGTGTGGACAGCCCATCAACTTATCTAAAAACCACTTAGCTTAAATCGCGAAATCATAAAGCGATGTCATGGCAAGCACGATGGAAATCACGATCGTGCCGACAATCCCTGCAATCAGCATAATCGCGATGGGTTCGGCCAAAGTCGAGAGCCGTTTTGTCAGCTCCTTCGTCTCCGCCTCTTGCGTTTTGCCGACAAATAAAAGCATATCCGCCAGCCCGCCAGAGGCGCGACCTGTGCGCACCAAATCAATTGTGAGCGGATCAAAATCTGTGATATTTTCTTCAAGCACTTCGTCGATGTTTCGACCTGCGCGAATTTCGCTGCGCACCACGCGCATGCCCGCTTGGAGCCGTCCGCTGCGAAGACCGTATTCGCCAAGTTGTAGCGCGGTCAACAGATCCGCGCCATTATCTAGCGCCATACCGACTGTACGCGACCACCCGCCAAGGTCTGATTGCACAAGGACAGGACCAACCACTGGCAGCTTTTCCGCCCAAGTGCGCAAGCTTGATTTCAAGGACGCACTTCGACTGATATAGATAATCCCTGCAGCTATCGCGCCCATGGCGAGCAGCACGACAAACAGATTATTCTTAAGCCCCACACCCGCGCCAATGACCAATTTTGACATCATGGGCAAGCTATCACGATTACCCGCAAGCATTTGATCAAAGCGCGGCACGATAAAGAGAAACAACAAAAACGTAATGATACCGCCAATGACCGCGAGAAACATCGGGTAAGACAGCGCCGTACTAATCTCGCTACGCATTTGATCTTCATATTCCATACGCTCGGCGGCATCGGTGAGCGCTTTGGCCGATTGGCCTGTCGCTTCGCCCAATTCCGCGAGGCGCGGAACATAGCGCGGGAGCTGCGGCAGGTGATTACTCATTGCTTCTGAGAGGCGCATACCCGCGCGCAAGTCTTTGCGAATGGCTTGTGAGGCTTT
>CALLME010000149.1 GCA_938007945.1 uncultured Caulobacterales bacterium | reverse complement strand
ACACGCTGACGCGATGCGCAAATTTTGGCATAAGCGCATCTTTCCGAAGGGCGGTTTAAAGCCTATGAGCGCCAGCATCTTTTTTCATTTAAGGTTTATCGCATGCTTGACGGCTTTAAAAAAGCGACTACACGTGCAATGAAATAATTAGAACGTAGTTTTTCTAATCAAAACGGTTGATATTCATGGACGATCAAAAGAATTTTATTCTGGCTATAGTGCTGTCAGGTATAGTCATGCTCGGCTATTGGTTTTTCTTCGGCAAACCCTTGGCAGAGCAGGCGCGAGAAAATGCAGAACTTGAGCGCCAGCGCGCAGAGCAAATGGTGGACGCGCCTGTACCTACGGTGCCCAAAGTCATCTCTCGCGACGAAGCTGTCACACAAGGTAATCGTATTAAAATTGATACCGCCCAGTTCTCAGGCTCTTTTAATACGACGGGGACGCAATTTGATGACATCCGCCTTAAAAATTTCGATGCCACAATCGAAGAAGACAGCGAGTCTGTTATCATGTTAACGCCAGAAGGGTCCGAGCATGCGGCGCTTATCTTTGATAATTGGACCGTCTTTGATGGCCCCTCTGGCATAGAGACGCCGTGGGAACTCGTCTCTGGGTCCACCTTGTCTGAAACGTCTCCCATTACGCTTGAGTACCAAGGTAACGGATTTAGCGTTGAACGCACAATTACAGTCGACGAAAATTACCTCATTACTCTGTCTGATGTTGTGACCAATACAGGCGGTCGCGAAATTTCTCTCGTGCGGAAAGGCGTCTCGCGTCAGCACGAACTACCATATGACTTGACCAACTTCTTTATTATTCAAGAAGGCCCGATCTCTGTTGTCGATAATAAACTTGTCGATATGAAGTATAAAAAGCTCAAGAAAGAACGCCAATCCACGACAGTTGGCGAAGGCGGTTGGGTCGGCCTGACTGACAAATATTGGCTGTCTGCGGCGATTGCGCCGCAAGGTAAGCAGATTACCTCCAAGTTTAACTACCGTGAAATCAATGATGAAGAGATTTACGAGGCTAGCTATGAGACGGCTCCGCTTACATTGACGGCGGGCGCAAGTGTCGAGTCTGTTGGCCATATTTATGTTGGTGCTAAAGATCGCGACGTGCTCATCAATTATGAAAAAGACCTCGGTATTATGCAGATGGAGCGCGCAATTGATTGGGGTGCTATGCGTATTCTGACTCGTCCCATGAGTTGGGCGCTGTCTAAGCTCGGTGAGCTTTTAGGGAATTACGGCCTCGGTATTCTTGCACTGACGCTTATCATAAAAATCTTCATGTTCCCGCTCTTTAACAAACAATATGAGAGCCAAGCGAAGATGAAAAAAGTCGCACCAAAGCAGAAAAAATTGCAAGAGCTTTATAAAGATGATCGATTGAAACTTCAGCAGGAAGTCATGGCATTGTACAAGAAAGAGGGCGTTAATCCGATGGCGGGCTGTCTGCCGATTATTCCAACTATTTTTGTCTTCTTCGCGCTCTATAAATCAGTGTTTATCAATGTTGACCTGCGCCATGCGCCGTTCTTTGGCTATATTCGTGACTTGTCGGCAAAAGACCCGCTGTCCATTCTGAATGGCTTCGGCGCTTTGCCATGGGGGCCAGAACCCTTTGGCCTTGTCTTCTTGGCAATTGGACCACTTGCGCTTCTATACGGCATTACTATGGCAATGATGCAGACGCTTCAAACTATGGGCGGCGACCCGATGCAGCAGAAAATCTTTGCCTTTATGCCTTGGGTTTTCATGTTCGTGCTCGCGCCGTTTGCCTCTGGACTTCTGCTATACTGGGTCTGGAACAATGTTTTGTCGTTCATTCAGCAATATATAATCACGCGTAAATTTAAGGTCGATACACCGATTGATAAGTTCTTTCGCAAGATTACGGGCAAAGCAGACCCCAACGCCGTCGAGTAATGCGACTTAATCGGATTGGACAAACTGTTTCGATTAAAAGCGTGGTGAGATAAGATAAATCACGCCTAAGCGGCGTGTTCCTCATCCTTTAAACTGCCGCTATCCTCGCTATTTTTATCAACAGCTTTCGGGTTATGGGCGCGGCGGCGTTCTAATTCATCCACAAAGGCATGATTGACGTCTCTATGCTCGGCCTCATCGGCGCGTACGGCGATAATGACATCAGACAGGCGCGCATCCGGGCCGAGTTGCCAATAATCAATCGCAATTTGCGGGGCAGGGACGTTCTCATGACGACCCTCTTCAACCTCTTTGAGATATTGTGTGTAGCTGATGACGGCTTCTTCTTCAAAATAGCCGACGACGCGGTGGGCTGTCCGCGGCATAAATAAATAAAGGAAGAAATAGGCATTATAGAACAGCATCTGCGCAATAATAATCAGCATGCGCTCAAACCAATTAGGTTGCGCAATCTCGATAAAGGTCATCAAATGCATACGCTCATTCTCTGCTTCATCAAGAAGCACACGTATCCAGCCCTCATCATCGCGCATTTTGCGCAGCGCAGTAAGGTGCTGCCACAGCCCACCGACCATGCCTGGCACAGCCGCCACCGTCTCAAGCACAACCGCGCGGTGGCCGTAACGCTTTGAGAAAAACGTATCCGCAAAGAAGCGCAGGAACTTCACAAAACGAAACGCAATCTTATCGCTCAGCGTTTTAGGTTTGACGTGTACGTCAAGCGGACGGTCCAGATCAACGGTGCGCGGTGCTGGCTTAGCCTGAAAGGTGGTGCTCATGATATCCTCCTGTCGTATTACCTTACATATAGGATGTCTGGATAAAATAAGAACCCCACCGATTGCCGCAGCAGTTATGCAAAAATGGGTGCCGTCGTTTCCTATGTCTGGCCATGAGTACGGCCTGTGCTAAATGATAGTATGGATTTTATCACTGCGATTCGAACGGCGATTGCGCGCCAGCTTGATTTTAACGGACGCTCGCGCCGCTCAGAGTTTTGGTGGTTCATGCTCTTTGGCATGATTTGCGTGATGAGCGCGATTTCGCTGGATAGCGTGCTCGGCACGCCAAAGCTCGGCGTTATGCCTGATCACGGCTTGCCAGAGAATTATAAGCAGAGCCTGTTTTATACCTTCCGCATTTCAAACTTTATGATTGAGACAGTGGTGGGCTTGCTACTGTTTATTCCGCTGTTTTCCGTCTTTGTGCGCCGCCTGCATGATGTCGGCCTCCCAGGCTATTGGGCGGTGGTGTATTACGTCATCGGCTTCATCTCTGGCCCGACCGTGGGCGAGATGATGAATATGGTCGAAGCGGATAATGTCGAGGGCGCGACAGGCTTTATGCTTCTGCTCGGCATGGTCAATGTCGTCGCCTTTATTGCCTTTATCATCGCCATGACCCGCGACAGCGATAAGGGGGTTAATGACTACGGCCCGCCGCCGAAGACGTGGAAGCCGAAGACCTAGTCTCGCCGCGCCTCATAAAGTGCAATCCCTGCCGCTGTGGCGACATTCAAGCTCTCCGCTTCACCCGCCACATTACTACTCATCATTGGGATTTTTGCGAGTTGGTCACAGGTTTTCATGACGCGGTCCCTGAGGCCAGGGCCTTCTGCGCCCATGACGATGGCGTGACGGCCTTTTGTGCCTAGCGTTTGGCTAAGCGTGAGGTCGGTTTCGCCCGCAAGGCCTGTCACAAAAAAACCGCCCGCCTTGAGGGTCTCAAGCGTGTTGGCAATGTTTGTGACGCGGCAGACGGGGACGCTTTCCACACATCCCACAGCGACTTTGGCGGTCGCGCCTGTCAGCGGCGGGGAATTGCGGTCTTGCATGACAAGCGCACTGACGCCGAACGCTGAGCAGAGCCGCAGCATCGCGCCGACATTATGCGGGTCTGTGATTTGGTCGAGCACGAGGATAAGCGCGTCCTCTGGCGCATGCTCGCAAATGCTCTCAAGCGTGGGCCATTCGAGCGGCGCGCATTTCATAGCTATGCCTTGGTGAACGGCGCCGTCCATCTCTTTATCAAGCATGCCCGGCATGACAATTTTGGGCAGGGGCGCACCGTCTGGAATGGTGTAACGGCTTTGCGCGGCTTCCGTCATCATGATCTGGTGGATGGTGCGTTTGGGGTTGGCAAGCGCGGCGATGCAGGCATGTGCGCCCCAAATCCAGCCCGAACCGCCTTCGCGGCCCTTGCCTTTTGAGGCGCCTCTGCTGCGGTTTTGCGGCGTGCGGTCCTGATTCCCGCTATCACCCCGATTCTCACGCCGTTTCCGCGGCGAAATAGGGGTTGAGACCGCCATTGGCGCCTTCATACCGTCAGCGCGCCGCATTTTCTTTGCTGCGCGGCTTGGCGGAGGCGCAGAATCTCCGCCTGACCCGCTCCTGCCGTACTTTTTGCCTGATTTTCTTTGGATTCTACTATTGCGCGTTTCTTTTGACATCTCTATAGAACGCACCTGTTTAGGAACGTGCTCTCTGTGGTTGGTTCTCTTGCGGTTATCGCGGAGCCATATACAGAGCCTTTTTTGTTGGAGGCAACATAATTATATATTCACTTCCGCGCAGCCACCTTAGGCGCGGTAAGTGCGAGTTTTTCGGAGGGGTGGCCGAGTGGTTAAAGGGGATTGAAGGCTATAATCCAAAACTTTGCACTGGCAACGCCTCCTTGTGGGAAGCCTTGTCCACAAACGTATGACAGTTTATCATCGTGTAAAGTTATTCGTAACACACGACGTGAGAGGTAATTGTAGTACCACTCAACTAGATCTTCCTGGCCACCGTGCAAGTACAAAGAATTTCGTATATGTTCGATATCCATTGAATCATAGGCTGACGAAATATCTAGGAATAGACCAAGACAGTATCCTCGAGTCAACACAAATTTCTCGATGTAATCGCATGTACCAGATAAAGCTCCTTCAGTACCTTTCCCTATCTGGAAACCATGTTAGTTTCTATGGATTGGATGATACACCAGATTCTTATTCATTTTCCATGTAATTAATCTCTCCAAACCCTTAAGGAAGAAGTTGGAGAGTACAATGGGTCTGTGTTTTTTGCACACCCTGTAGTCCTTTTTTCCTGGTTTAGGAATAAAGACAACAGTCGACTCCTGCCATAGTCTTGGTGTATACCTAAAGTGAATGCAACACTCATATATAAAAGTGAGGCGACTCAGGAACCTATCTGGGAGGTACTTAAAAACCACCGGCTGGATCCCATCAGGACCCGGAGCTTTTCCCGGTTTAAAGCGCATCAGAGATAATTCTACCTTTCTCCTGGTAATATAATCATATTTACCACTAATTTCCGACGACAAAGCAGCCCTGTCAAGATTATACGGGGGGAACTCCGCTTGGACACTAGCTTCCGGAAAATGAACTTCGGCCAGACGTTTAATAGTTTCTTCCCCTGGTTTGGTAATCCCACCATTGCTATCATATAGTACATTCAAATCTAACTTGTCTCTGTGCCTAGCCAGTTTGCTTAGGAAAGCCATTTTGTGCTCATCCGGAGTCTCAGAGACAAAATTTCGCCAGGACTTGTCTTTGGCCCGTCGACAACGTCGCCTAAATTTGCCATGCAAAGTTAAATATTTTTCGCGTTCTTCTTGGGTATCAACTCTCTTAGCTATGTTGTACTGCTTACGGACTCTTCTATGTAGTTTTTGTAACTTCTCTGAAAACCAAAGCGACTCCTTAACTCTAGGTACCCAATCCTTTTTGGGACAAGCTACATCCAAAGCTTGATTGAGATCGGCGTAAAAGTTCACCAATTCCCTGTCTAACTTTTTAATTGTCATGCGATCCGGAGGTTTATACGTCTTATCCAACTTATCCGTAAATTTCGGCCATTTGGCTTCCTTCCAATTACGAACTTCCCTAGGCTTAACATCTTCTGCGTCTATGTTAAACTTGATAGTGTTATGATCAGACGCATTATACTCCTGATCCACATGCCAGCCAACTACCGCTATATCCTTAAAAAGAGTTACATCAATGACTGAGTTAGCCCTGAAAGTTTCGAAGGTAGGTACGTGACCTATGTTTGCTATATCTAAATCGTGCATAAAGATAAAGTCTTCTAGATCACCGCCTCTTTTGTCTGAAATCGCATTGCTGTAAAGGGAACTGTGACAATTCGAATCCATCCCAATAATAATAGCCATGTTCCTATCAACACCATACTCAACTAGGTTTGTGAACCAGGGTTGAACAACATCATCTTCACCATCTAGATACACACTGGCTAAAAGGATGTTCAAAGAATTCCATTTCAACTGCACTACCGCGCAGTCTGGGTGATTTAAATGTCCTAACGTGACTGCTTGAATATGACTAGGTATAAAGAGAGCTGCTCTAGGGACTGTCTGACAAGGTGTGCTAGGTATGACTCTGTACCCTAACCCGCACAAAACTACCTTATTTTCTACCGTAT
>CALLME010000148.1 GCA_938007945.1 uncultured Caulobacterales bacterium | reverse complement strand
CCCTCAGACACGCCTGGTCTCGTTGAAATGCGGGCTGCCATTACGCTCGTACGATTGGGCGAATTTGAGCGAGCGCTTAAGATTTCTCAAAAAGGACTAATCAAAGCTGAAAATGTCGCCATAGCGAATTATCTGAGAGCCATGGAGATACAATCATTGGCAGCTGTAGGGCGCGCCGATGTTGCTGAAAGAAAGCTTATCAAATTTAAAAAAGATATCGCGACGCAAGGGGATGAAACTTCATTTCCATATAATGAAATTTACAAAGCTCAGGGCTTAATCGCCATGGCGCGGGGTGATGCGAAAGAAACATTCTTTAACCTAGACCGTCATGCAGAATTATCGATTCAACGCATTATTAAATCCAACAACACAGACACCGCTACCCTGCTCGCCAATCTTGAAAACAATAAAGCGCGCGAAGCGGAGCGTGAGGAGGCGCGCGCGGAAATGTTTCGCCTAGAGCAGGAAGCGCTACAGCACCGTGTTGACGCTTTTAGACGCGGTTTATTTATCGTCTTAATGCTTGCCATAGCCGCCATACTTTCGGCCGCCTTTATGTTCTACCGCTCTCGCACGGATAAAAAGCTCGCGATTGCGGCGGAAGCGGCCTTGGCTGGCGAACAGGCCAAGTCGCAATTCCTTGCCGTCATCAGTCATGAGCTTCGTACACCTCTTAACGGTATTATAGGAATTGCTGATTTATTATCTCGCACGGCGCCGTCACTCGATTTGCGCCGTAAAATTGGCATCATCAACAATTCCGGTCAGGATTTGTTGCGCCTTGTGGAGCAAATATTAGATATGTCACGAATTGATGCAGATGAAATGGACGTTTTTCCTGAGAACACGAATGTGCGCGAAGTGATTGACAGTATCGACATGCTTTGGCGCCCGACTATTGAAGGTAAAGGCGTTATTTTTACTAGCCACGTTGATAAATCTGTGCCCGATTTTCTCACATTTGATCCGCTCCGCCTTAGGCAATGCATTAATAATCTCGTCTCTAATGCTGCAAAATTCACATCTACCGGGCGCGTTCATATGCACATCACCGCAGAATATCTTGAAGCGGAGGCCAAAAGCCAGCTGACGGTAATCGTCGCCGATACGGGCATGGGCATTCGCAAAGATGTGCAGGACAACCTTTTTAAACCCTTCGTGCAAGCCGATAGCTCAATCACGCGGCAATATGGCGGCTCGGGTTTAGGGCTTGCGATTACGCGCAGCTTGGCGCGTATGATGGACGGAGATCTCGTCGTGACGTCTCGTGTAGGCGCGGGCTCCGAATTTACGCTCACTATTTTGGCCAATGCCAGTTCCGACGCTAAATTGCTTGATACGATGGATGCATTGTTCGAAGACGATGAAATTATGTCTAAAAGGTTCGCGCCACCCTCCTCAAACCCTCTGCTGGAAAGCCTACAGACGCGTTTAGACAGTGAAACTAAAGACGCTGAAAGTCTCAATATCGTGCTTGAAGATGAGGTTGCGCCAGAGGTGTTAGAGCCTCCCTCACTAGACACCTCACCCAGCCCAAATTTAGACAGCTTAGAAAATATAAGGATTTTGATTGTTGAGGACGTACCGTCCAATCAAGACGTGATGAAGATTTTCCTGGAGCCCGAAGGCTGTGCCATCGCATGTGCTGATAATGGGCAACATGCGCTAACGGCTTTGCGTACCCAAGATTTTGATGTCGTTCTGATGGATATTCGGATGCCAGAAATGGACGGCATAGAAGCCACTCGCCTTATTCGCAGTGAAGGCGGGCGCAATTCACGCGTGCCGATTATTGCCCTGACGGCTGACGCAACGGCGGAGACCAACGCGCAGTGCATGGCGGCAGGCGCCAATATTTTTCTTACCAAGCCGATCATCGCAACGGAACTGATTGACAGCATCCGCTTTGTCAGACGACAAGTCGCTCACCGCGACATGACGGCTGAAGATGCGCAGCCACGCAAGCGCGCTTAACTAAGCTACGCCCGCTGATACCCTCACCTGTGTTTATTAGACCGGCACGGAAATCTCTCCTTTAAAATCCTCGCGAAATGTGTATGTAAGCCCCTATAAATCACCTAACTTATGAGGATTACATGTCAGGGTTCCCCGGCCATAACTTTACGGACCGTTTGAAAGAACAAAAAGCGGCAAAACTTGAAATGCTCAAGCGCGCCAAAGAGAAGCAGCTTGATGAGGCCGCCTTGGCTAAAAAGCTAGAAGAGCGCGCCAAGATCAATGAGGCCCGCGCCGAACGCGAAGCCAAAAAAGAGGCGGAACGAGCCAAGAAAGCTGCCGAACAGGCCGCGATTGAAGCTGAAGAAGCGCGTAAGGCCGAACTTGCCGCCGCCGCCGCTGAGAAAGCCAAAGCTGATTTGGCTGCGGCGCAGAAAGCGCGTCGAGATGCCCGCTATGCAGCTCGCAAACGCCGCTAGGTTTTCAGTTGATAATTATCCTAAATAAATCCGCACATTGGCGGGTTTATTTTTGGAGGAATAGCGCCTACCAGCTGCCGTTATTTTCCATGTCTTTCCACGGCGAAGCGGGCGGCAGGTGATCGCCCTTTTGCAATAGCTCGATTGAAATATTATCAGGTGAACGCACAAAGGCCATATGACCATCACGCGGTGGGCGAGAAATTGTAATCCCCATATCCATCAGCTTTTGACAAATCTCGTAAACATTTTCGACGCGGTAAGCGAGATGGCCAAAATTGCGACCCTCATTATAGCCGTTCTCATCCCAATTATAGGTCAGTTCAATCATCGGCAGACCAGGCGGCAATGGCCGTTCGGCCCCTGTCAGGCCCGCGCGCTTTAAATCATCTGGGCTTGCGAGAAAAATGAGTGAAAACCGTGCCTCTTCATTATCATAGCGGCGCACATTTTTAAGACCCAAACCGTCACAATAAAATTTTAAGCTCGCGTCAATATCGCTGACCCGGATCATTGTGTGTAAATATTCCATCTAAAAGTTTCCCTTTTTTAGTTCATCTTCAAGGCTGATGGGGGCGTTGCCGTGATAGTGACGCGCCGCCAAAAAGGCGATGGCCGCCCAGAAAAAGATAATCAAAAAATACATTAAAAGTGAATGCACGATCAGCCCCGGGGCGAAGACTTTATCTTTTCCGTTCATCTCCCAAAGTGCGAAAGTGACCGCGTAAAAAAGGCCAAGAGCCGGCAAAGTCAAAATCGCAATCGCCGACATGACCCCCGCAACATGTAGCGAAGCGCGCGGGGCATGATAGCGCGTATAGGCGCGTATATAGGCGTCTTCTGACACTGTCGACGCAATCATTTTTTCGCGGCGCTTATAAGCAAAATCAGTTGGGGCTTCTTGTTTAATCGTGCGGTAACTTAAATAAACTCTGAGATAAAAAAGGGCGGCTATAATCAAGCATAGCCCCAACCCCCATAAAAGAGAACTTTGTGCAAATAAATCCGAATAACTTTCCATAGACTTTATATGAGGGCCAAAGCTGTTAGCGGCAATAGGATATGATAACATTAGGTGTTACGACGCCTTCACGTTTCAGACATTTTCGCAATCTGTCTTCGTAATTTTCATTGATTTTTCTGCTAGAAAGCTCCTAAGGTCAAACCGACTTTGGTCTGGGGGAGCTGTGATGGCAAAGTTTAAGCAAACACTGTCACAAGATTTACGAACAGAAATAGACGCTTTAGGCCGTATTCACGTCATTGCGGAGAATGAGTCCATCCTTTTTCAAGGTGAGCCTACTCAAAATATTGGCTTCATTCTGAGCGGGCGTGCAAAAGCAACCTCATTTGCGCAGGACGGTAGCGAAACTTGGCTCGGGCGATTTGAGCCCGGCGAATTTTTTGGGCATATCGCCTTCCTGACCCAAAGTGAGGTAAGATATGAAATTAGTGCAGAAAATGATATGAGTTTGCGCCTAATCCCTGTTGCTGAGATCAAATCGCTGATGGAAAGGGCGCCGCAAATTGGGGAGGTTTTCGCGCGTGATCTTGCCCAGCGTCTTGATGTAATGATGTCGCGCCTCGTCGAAGCCCTCACTCTATCAGCGAAAGGCCGCGTTTGTGCAGAGCTCTGGCGCTTGTCAAATCCGATTGGTCATAGTCCCCATATGTCAGTCATTCGCCCTAATCCAGTTTTTGTTGATCTCGCATTGCGTATCAGCTCGAGCCGCGAAACCGTTTCACGCACCGTCTCAGAGCTACAAAAACAAGGTGTTATAAAGCGCGAAGCTGGGGCCATACTTATTGAGAACCCCGATGCGCTTAAGCGCGCCATGCGATAGCATTAGGTGTTACGCTTTGCCGTAGCGCGCAAAAAATGCGGGCAGGCGCTGACCGCTTGACTGACTCCATCCCGTAAAACCCGTTTGCCATTGTGCACTATGCTCTAGTGATAAAAGCGCGGCCATATCTTGCGACACAAGCAGGCTACCTGGCAGCGCGTCTTTTGCGAGCGCTTGCGCTACCTCGTTAATTTTATCGGGAATATCGGGGATGTCTTTTTCTTTCAGGCCTATATGCAAGCCGTAGCCGTCGGTCAGTTGTGTTTGCGTCAACAGGGCCTGAACTTTAGAAAGCGCTTGCGAAGCCGTCGCAAAGCGCTCCGTTACCTGACCATTGACAGACAACATTACGACAAACTCAAAGGCGGGCTCCGGAAAATGTCTTTGCGCCAAAGAATTGCGCGACTCTGGAAACTCTAGAATAAATTGCTCCCTATGGGCCTGACCGCGCATGTGAGGCGCGGCTTTTTGCGCAGCTTGCCAATCCGCCGCATGTTGCGCCGTGAGAGACGCGCCGTCTTTTCTATCCCACAAGAGGAGTTGTGCAGCCTGCGTCGACAACTCGCTCGCCTTCATACATGCCCCCCCCATGGCGATACGCGCGGCAAAATTATTTAAAGTAGGATCAGGCCAAACGTCTTGCGCACTCACACAACGAAGTGACGCCGCCTGCGCCAAACAGGCGTCAAATCGCGCGAGCCACCCTTTCCCTAATCCCTCGCCCGTCACGGACTTAGACTTAAACACATCTACTGGTACTGGCAGAATGATGTGCAGTTCCCCGCCTTCTTCGAGCAATGTCTCCGCAAAAACAATGTCTGAACCCGCAGCGAGTGCGCCGAAGCCAAACCCAATATCCTCTTTTTGAATAAGGTCAGACACCGCAATTTTGAGGCGGTCTTCATCGTCAAGATGATCAAACAAATGCCCCGCAAAATGCACGGCCATCGGCGCCCGTAAAGGAGAAAACCAATCCGTTGCCTCCCCATGCACGTCTGATAGGAGTTGAAACTGGCGGTAAGTTGACGCGTGAGCGGTGTAATTAAGTGGATCGTAGTCAAGCGCATCCTGCAAGGCGTCTTGGGCCGCAAGACGGTCGCCCAAAATATAATGCGCTTCAGCACGACTAGCCTGAATAAAATACCTGTCCTCCGGACTGTCCCCGCGCATATCTGAGAGTCGCGTTAGGACCGCTTGCGCGCGCCCAAGGACGATCTCTGACGGGATATTTGCCAAAAGCGACATAGTCGCAGCATTTATGCCAGAATAGTAACCCTCTGTATCTTGGAAAGCCGCTTCATAAGCGCTGGCCGACACGCGCGCATCCTCAATATCTTTGCTGACGCTATAGCGGTCTTTGAACAGGCGGCCTTTTAGCGCCATGATATCTTCGTGATGTCTGATGCGCTCAAGTCCGAAACGCCGATACTCGCTCTGAGCCTGTTGGGTCGCACCTGTGCGGGCAAGCGCGAGCACGGCTTTATGTTTAAGCGCAAGACCTTCAGCTGAGTTGTCATTTTCGCGACCCACCAAAGCCTGCATAGCCGCTTGATAGACCGCAATATTGTCCTGCGCCTTTTGAGCGTGCGTTGTCTCTGATGTCGACGACTTATCTTGCATCTATGCTTACGCTCCGAATTGACCGTTCCGAACGCCAATATGATGATAAACATCTCGCGCGCGCAACTTGAAATAATCTAGGACTGTCTTAAGGTTAGGTCTAGAGATTTTTCGGAGCGCGTACAGATGACATCAAAACGTCGCAAAATTTCAATGTCAGCTTGGCTGAGCGGGGCATTTACCACAAGTCTGCTCTCGCTGAGCTTGTCGCCTCACGCTTACGGGCTTGATTTGCCAAATTGTAAGCCAGGGGAATATCTTTGGCTGATGACGGCGGGAAATCCAGCAGGCACATTAATGCCGCGCGCAGATATGCGCGTGAGCACAGTGACCTTTCAAGATTGGACCGACGGCACGACTATCCTCCGCACCGCCCAATTTGAAAATATTCCGCGCGGCGTTTTAGGTGAAGCCAAAACATTTGAGCGATATAGCGGCGGAGGCGATTTGGGATCTTTTTCGAAAAGCTGGCCCGCTTCCGTGGACGGCGTTGAGCGCGACGCGCTAGAAGCGCTTCCGCCGCGCAACCCCGCGCCGTCATCCTCTGGCGGGGAATATCCGAGCAATTTCGCAAGCTCTAATCTGATTGACGGGGCGTCAGGACAGACCTTGGCGCAGGTCGTGAGTAGCCCGACCTTTGACGGGCGCCTGACCTATGTCGCGCCGAGTGAGGCGCGTATTGATTTTGTGACGCTCGCACTTTGCTCGCGTGCGCTGCCGCAAAAGACCGCGCCATCTTCTACACAAGCCTCAACGGCGCCGAGCGCCACCGCACCACAAACACCTGCCGCGTTGTCAGAAGCTCAAATTGCGGCGCGTATCGCTGAATTACAGGCCGCAAATCAGACAGAGACGACGTCGCAAAAAGACACAATGGCCGAGGTGCGCGCAAGGGCCGAGGCGGCCCGCATCGCCGCCGAAGAAGAAGCCGAGGCCTTGCGTAAAGCCGAAGCTGAAAGGCTTGAGGCGGAGCGCCTCGAAACTGAAAGACAAGACGCAGAGCGACTTGAAAAGGAACAACTTGACGCTGAACGCCTAGACGCGGAGCGGAGAGAACAAGAACGTTTGGCGAAAATTGAGCAGGAGAAAGAACCTGCTTCTACCACCCCGCCTTCCGCAACGCAGTCTTCGCCAAAGATTAAAACCAAAAAGGCTACACGTGAAAACCTATTATTGGGGGGCACAGTTAAAACCCAAACGAAACGCGATATGCTGACCAGTGCCGCTCTGGCGGGGTCAGCGGTTTTAAATCTGGCGGTGCAAGGGCTTGCGAGTTTATTCAGAGGGTCAGGCGTGCCGACGCCTGCACCCAATCCAGTTCCAACGCAAGCTAATGCGGGACAAATATCGCGCAAACGGGACGAGGATCAGACAGACACGAATATCACAGATATGCCCGATGATGTCCCAAGCTTAGAGGATGTCGAAAAATTCAAAGCATCAGAGGCCGCGCCCATCTCGGCCCCTATTGCCGCAAGTTCAAACCCTATAAGTTCGGTGAACGTGCCTGAACCGCCAACAGCAGAATTGGATGGCAATAAAGACATTTCCGTTATCATACCCGGCTCAACGACGTCGACAGGCCCGATTGAGACGACCAATGCGGCTATTCTCACCGCCTATGACGCTGTCGGGCGGGTCGGTTATCCTCATGCCGTTCGGGCGGCGCGCGATGCCAAAGGTCTTGGCTTTGGATCGGCCATATTAATTGCCCCTGACAAAGTTTTGACCAATCATCACGTCTGGAGCCTTATCAAAAATAAATCCGGTATTGGTATTGAGTTTAACGCCCGCGAAGGGGAGCAGATTAGCGAGTTTATTACGCTGAAATCCATGAACGCAGAAATATTAGAGGGGCTTGACGCCGTCGTCCTTACCCTCTCGCGCCGCCTGCCCCGCACACCCATTTGGCCCTGTGATATGGATTATACTGCGCCCGACATTGAAGGCCGCGAAATTATCGCGATTGGCCACCCGATTAAGCCCGAAGGGGAAAGCTGGCTTTTAAAGCAAGCCATTCTAGAGGCTTTTGGCGAGGATCCGCTTTGGAATGTCAAGCGCCATAGTCGCGGCCCGCTCACGCTCCACACTGAGGATGATGACGGCAATATTTTATTCGAAGTGCCTGTGAATGCAGAAATTAATCCCGCAAAACGTACGGCGGCGCTGTGTCACCGCGCGACCACAGTGGGCGGGTTTTCAGGTGGAGCCATTATTTGCGCCGATACGGGCGAATTTTTGGGCCTGCATTTTGGCGGGCAATATCTTGACGGAGAAGATATTAACTACGCTGTGCCGGGCCGCGCGCTCCTCAAAGGGCTTGCCGCGATTGAGCCTGATAAGCCTACCGCACCTTCTGCCCTACAGCACGCCCCCCATAATACCGCCGCCCCTGCTCCAACGCTCACCCCACAGGCGGCCATGCCTCCGCCCGAGCCTTCTGAAATCGTCGATGTTCCAAATGGTGACACTGATGCCGATGACAGCGAGACGGGAGACTTGTTTGATTTTGCGCAAGTTGAAGAGGACACATTCTCGACTTCGATGGAGACCAAAAACGCGGATGATACGAAGAAGAATGACAGTAAGGCGCCTAAGTCTGAAACCTTCACGGAATACCTCATTGAAAAAGCGCCGCCGTCCACGAATGTAGTGCCGAGCCCTGAGGGTGAAGATGACCTCACTCTTATTGAGGGGATAGGGCCCAAAACAGCCAAAGCCTTGCAGGATTACGGCATTCGGAGTTTCAAAACCCTGTCCCAAGGCTCGCCTTATGACTTGCTCCCCGTGCTTGAAGCGGCAGGCCTGCCGCGCCGCGACCCCACCACATGGCCCGCCCAAGCCGCACTCGCCGCCTCAGGCGATTGGGACCGCCTCAAAGACTGGCAAGACAAGCTCCACGGCGGCCGCGAGGTGAGTTAAGAGGCAATAAAAAACGCCCCCGTGAGGGAGCGTTTCTGCGTGTATTAGTCGCCGCCATTCCCGAAAGGCGGATTAGGTTGCTGCCCCCCACCTGGATCGATGATGATAGTGGTCGAATTCGGTTTGCCGAATAGTGTCTGCAATACATCAACGTGAAGGTTATATT
>CALLME010000147.1 GCA_938007945.1 uncultured Caulobacterales bacterium | reverse complement strand
ATTGGTATTTAATTCTGGTTGACTTTTTCGTATCAATTGCTGATATTTCAAAGAAAAAAAATCAGGGGAATTTGATGATTCATGCTTTGAAAAAGAGCGTACCATGAAAACGGCTCTGACCCTAGCGGCGACTTTGCTTTTGTCAGCCTGCGCGGCGCAAAGCAATGCGGATGCGGCAAGTCTATTTGTGAGCAATCAGTCGGAGTACTTTGAAGCCGTGAAGGCCGCAGAGCCTGGCGATGTCATCACGCTCAAAAATGGTGAATGGAAAGATTTTGAAATCCTTCTAACGGGTGAAGGTCGTGAAGACGCGCCCATCACACTGACCGCCGAGACAAAAGGCGAAGTCATTATCACTGGCGAGTCTAATTTACGTCTCGGGGGTGAATATCTTCACGTCACTGGTCTCGTCTTCAAAGATGGTTACACGCCCACCAAAGAAGTCATCGCGTTTCGCAAGAACAAATCATTGCTCGCCAATAATTCTCGAGTCAGCGAAATCGTCATTGATAATTTCAACCAGCCCGATCGTCGGGAGCCCAGTTTTTGGGTGATGATGTATGGCAAGAATAACCGCTTTGACCACAATCACCTCGTTGGTAAACGTAATGCGGGTGTGACAATGGCTGTGCGTCTCAATAGCGAAGAGAGTCTTGAGAACAGGCATCTCATTGATCATAACTATTTCGGTCCGCGCTCTATCTTGGGCTCAAATGGCGGTGAGACCTTGCGTATCGGCACAAGTCATCATTCGCGCAAAAATTCGTTTACGCGTGTTGAGAATAACTATTTTGACCGCGCCGATGGCGAGCTTGAGATTATCTCCAATAAATCTGGTCGTAATGAATTTATAGGCAACACGTTTTATAAATCTCGTGGCACGCTGACCATGCGTCACGGCAATAACAATCTTGTCGAAGGCAACGTTTTCTTTGGAGAAAATGCCGATCACACGGGCGGTATTCGTGTGATTAATGCGGGGCAGACTATCCGTAATAATTACATGGAGGGCCTTAAAGGTACACGCTTTGGCGGTGCGCTTGTCGTGATGAACGGCGTTCCGAACGGCCCGATTAATCGCTATGATCCTGTGATTAATGCAGAAATCATCAACAACACACTGGTTGATAGTGACAACGTCCAGCTTGGTGCAGGCAGTGATGAAGAACGCAGCGGTGTGCCAGAAGATAGTCGTGTGGCAAATAACTTGATTGTAAACTCTGATGGTCGCGATGTTTTCACAGTCTATGACGACATGTCGGGCATTGAGTTTGAGAATAATGTTTTAGGCTCTATGGATCCTCCTTCTTTTGCGACAGGATTTGAACGTAAATCTGTGACGATGTCGCGCGCTGATAATGGCTTACTCTATCCGCAGGACGGAATTGATGCGGGCGTGAAGCGCGGACTGAAGGTCACCACAAAAGAGATGGTCGGGCCGAACTGGTATCCGAAAACAGAGCCGAATGTCGCCTTTGGTTCAGGCAATGTCATCAAAATTTCGCCGAAAGAAGGCGCGATTTACGAGGCGGTTCAACTCGCAAGCGCGGGTGATACTATTGAGCTTGCCGCAGGTGATTACAATGTCACTAAATTCCTTAAGCTCGATAAGGCTCTGACATTTGCGGGGCAGGGTGATGTCGATATCACCTTTGAGCGCTCCGCTTTGTTTGAGATTTTAGACGGTGCGAGTTTACGTCTGACTGGGCTTACAATTTCGGGCTCTGAGGCGCCGGATTACACGGGCAATTCTGTTATTCGGACGTCGCCTTACGCCATGTTGCGTAACTACCGTCTCGAAATAGAAGACGTCAATTTTGTCGATATGGATATCAATCGTGCGTTCAATATCGTCACGGCGGCCAAGGGTACTTTTGCCGACAATATTTCGGTTATAAACGCGACGTTTAGCGACGTGAGCGGCGCGGTGTTTTCGCTTAACAAAGAGATTGATGATTACGGCATTTATAACGCTGAATATCTGACTATTACGGATTCTACGTTTGAGAACATTCAGGGCGATATCGTCGATTATTACCGCGGCGGCACAGATGAAAGTACATTTGGGCCGCACTTTGAGCTCACGGGCTCAACGGTGAAAAATGTAGGTAAGGGCGGTCGCAATAAATCGAAGTCATCTATCTTGCTTCACGGTGTTCAAGTTACAAACATAGAAGGTAACACTTTTGAAGACTGCGCGCCGATTGTGCTTAATCACACAGTCGCTGAGCCTAAATCCTTTGTGACAGGGAATAGCTTTAAAAACACGCCTATGCCTGTGAATGTTGAGCTTAATAGCGGGCTTGAGCCCACAGCCATTGTCAAAGACAATAAGGTGGTGAACTAATGAGTTCTCGAATTTGGTTTACGTCATGTGCCGTTGCAATTCTAGCTGTAGCGGGCGGCTGTCAGGGCAGCCCATCCTTAGGGAGCGCTGATATGCCTAAAGCACAGCAAAAAACTGAAACAGCCTTTGACGTAACACTCGCGGCGGCGCGCGCGAAGGTAGACGCGCAACTCGACGTGCCGATGACTATTCCTGTGCCTAAAGATCCAGGTGGCGGATACACGCATGAGCAGCATAAGGCAAATTTTAGTCTTATTTATGATGCGGGGCAGCTTTATGAACTGACGGGCGAAAAAAAATACGCAGACTATGTCGCTCGCGCGCTTATGGGTTATGCTGAGGTTTATCCCGATTGGGGTCTGCATCCTGCGAAAAAAGAGCAATC
>CALLME010000146.1 GCA_938007945.1 uncultured Caulobacterales bacterium | reverse complement strand
CATTTGCAAATGAGCTTGTGCAGCCGTCAGGCTTTTACTGCCGCGTTTACCTCGAGCAGAAAAAAGTCCCTGCGACACGCGAAGAGATTGAAGCTGAAACACGTGCTCAGATGGATACATCAGACGACACAAACTAAGTCGGTTTTTCATAAGATTTAAGAAACCTCGTTCTCGTGACGAGGTTTTTTTTATGCTCACAAGAAAAGTCGGTTGCGAGCGACGCGCGGGACGGGCAATGACGCATTATGTTAACGGTCGTTATTCCTACATTTAATGCCGAAGATCATCTCGACGGTCTGCTTACGACGATGGGGCGTGGTGATGTTAATGTCGTAATCGCTGACGGCGGCTCGACAGACGGCACAATTGAGATAGCCTTGCGCGACGGTGCGTCTCTCGCGGTTGGCTCTTCAGGACGTGGCAAACAACTCGCGCGCGGCGCGGACTGGGCCATAAAAACCCACGACGCAGATTGGCTTTTATTTTTACATGCCGACAGCCGACTTAAGAAAGATTGGGCACTCGCGGTGACGCTGCATATAAATAAGCATCCGAATACAGCAGGCTATTTCCGCTTTCGGGCTGATGCAAAGGGCTGGAAGCCACGTTTGATGGAGTTTTGTGTGCGCTTTAGAGAGCTCACCTTTGGCGGTCCGTATGGTGATCAAGGTCTGCTTATTTCGCGGGTGCTCTATGATCGTATTGGCGGCTATGCGGATGTGGCTCTATTTGAAGATGTCAAAATCATTGACGCGCTAAAGGCAGGCGGGCATTTGCGGCGACTACCTGCCAATATATATACAGATGTGAGCGCCTATGCGCGTGATGGATATTGGGCGCGCACGACGCGGAACTTGCGTTTGCTGGGGGCTTATAAGCGCGGCGAAGATATAGAGAGCCTGACCTCGCGATATAGAAAGCCCGCGACATGACTAATAGAAATTCACGCCCGTGCCTCATCATCATGGCTAAAGCGCCCATCATGGGACGGGCTAAAACGCGGCTTGCGAAAGACATCGGACCAACACATGCTAAACGGATTTACCGCGCAATGATGCGTGCTGTCATTCGCAATACATCGGATTCGCGTTGGGACACTGTCCTCGCCGTGACACCGCAGAGTGCGATGGGGCAAGTGGTCGAGTGGCGCGGTCAATCTCAACTGCCTCAAGTCAGCGGGTCGCTTACCCCGCGTCTTGCCGCCGTTTTTAACCGTCATGGCCCCACAGTCTGTATTGGGACAGATTGCCCTGATGTAAATGCGCGCGATATTGCAGAGGCGTTTAAGCATATCAGCCGCGGTCGCCATGTGCTCGGCCCTGCAGATGACGGTGGTTTTTGGCTTATTGGGACCCAAGGTCCTGCGCGCAATGATTTATTTGAGAATGTGCGCTGGTCTCACGCGAAAACGCTCGCGGATATGGAAAACCGGTTTGACGGACGCGTGCACAAGCTCCGCACGCTTATCGATGTGGATGACCTTAACGCGCTACGCGCGAGGAAAGCCTGATGCGTCCAATGGGTGTGAAGCGACCCAGCGCCCATAAAATTGTGGTTTGAATAATTAGCCCAATAATGAAAATGACGAGCAAAACGGGGAGGGCTCGAAGATAGCCTGCTAAGCCTTCACCACCCCATTTAAACGTCATGCCAAAAAGCGTTGTGTCTTGATAAAAGGTGACGGCGTCAGGATTGATTTTCCAGCCAATGAAAACAAGTGGCAGACATAAAATTGGAATAGCCCAATTTATAATAAGCGTGGTCTTTAAAAGGCCGCTAAAACTCATATCCCGAAACATCATGTTTGCTTCATAGGTTGTAAATTAAATTACTTCAAGTCCTCGACTTCTTTTGCGGTTTTGACTGGTTTATCGCTCCCTTTGTCGGCCTCTGCATTCACCTTTGCGGCGAGGAGTTTAAGCGTATGGTCGGGCAAGGAGATATCGCCGCCTTTACCGTGGCCGGGCACGACGATTTTTGCGTCTTTATAAACGCCCTTGATAAAACGCAACGTCTCTGGCCAAGCGGTCAAATTGGCGTCTTCTATATTGCCAAGCGTCGTTGTCTCCGCGCCGCGCACGGCGCATCCTGCGTAAAGCACGCCAGCCTCTGGTACGTAAACTACGAGGTTATCAGGCGCATGGGCTTCGCCCGGAAAGGTCACTTCAAGTCCGCCAATCTTGGCGCGCGAGCGCGGGTCTTTCAGGGCAGCGACAGAGGTATTTGGCACAGCAAATCCGCTGCGCGCCGCGAGCACGGGTGTATCGGGATGAGTGTAAACTTGAATACCCACGCGTTCTGCCGCATCCACGCCTGACACTTTATCGGGGTGGTGATGTGTCACAATCATCTTCGTCACAGGCTTGCCGACTTCGGTTTTGATGGCCTCAAGAAGCGCGACCGTGGCAAGCTCGCCCCACGCGCCGTCCACCAGCACAACGTCTTCACCGTCCACGACAACAAGACCGTTGCTCCCGATTGGCGATTGTCCAGGTAATTTATAATTCGTCGTATGGACCCAAATGCCGTCCGCAATTTTAGCAAAGCTGACAGGGTAATCCGCCTTGAGCGAGGCGAGAAAGCTATCGGACGCTTTAACCTCAGATGTCGCTGTCGAGTTTTCGCCACACGCGGTCAGAGTTAAAACAGCCGCGCATAATAGCGGCGTCGCAAAACGTGATAAGGTCATAAGAAGCTCCTCTTTGAGCGCTCATTTAGGGCATGAAGGCTGCTTTTTCAATCGTGGTTTT
>CALLME010000145.1 GCA_938007945.1 uncultured Caulobacterales bacterium | reverse complement strand
CACTCTAGTGGACACAAAAAATGTTTTCGCCTTTCCTGACAATGTCGAGATGGATGTCTATTTCACGCTGACGACTGCCGATCCTGGCCGCGAAGTCGCAACAACCGCCGCGAATGGCAAGGATGCGACGTTAATTCAGCACCATTCATTCGTGCGCTTGCCAGAAGACGGTTACACACCGCTGAAATCTGACCCGCGTGCGGGTGCCGTTGAGCAAGTTTATTACGATTATTCGGCGGCGCTCAACGCCCCCATAGAGACGCGACTTGCGCGCCGTTACCGTCTTGAGAAAAACGCCGACGGCAGCACGAAAAACCCGATTGTATTTTACATCGATAGCGGCGCGCCAGAGCCCGTCAAAGGCGCGCTTCTTGACGGCGCGCGGTGGTGGGCGGACGCTTTTGCTGAGGCAGGCTTTCCCGATGGCTACAGTGTTGAGGTGCTGCCCGAAGACGCGCATCCACTTGATGTGCGCTATAATGTTGTCCAATGGGTGCACCGCCAAACGCGGGGTTGGAGTTACGGCGGTGGTGTCTCTGATCCGCGCACAGGTGAAATGCTCAAAGGTCATGTGAATCTCGGAAGCCTGCGCGTTCGCCAAGACCGCATGATTTTTGAAGGTCTTGCAGGCACAGCCAAAACAGGCACGGGCGCGGATGATGACCCGATTGAACTAGCGCTTGACCGCATTCGTCAACTCTCCGCGCATGAGATTGGCCATGCGCTCGGCTTTGCGCATAATTTCGCGGCTAGCACTTATGGCAAAGGGAGTGTCATGGATTACCCTGCGCCAGATGTGCGTGTCACAAATGGAGAGATGGATTTCTCTAATACTTACGGGGTCGGCGTGGGGGCATGGGACAAATTTGCAGCGAGCTGGCTTTACGGCGAAACGGATGACGCTGGTCGTGAGGCGCTCGTGCAAAATGCTCTCTCTCGTGGGCTTGTATTTGTCGCGGACACGGATGCGCGTTCTATCGGCACCGCCCACCCCAAAGGCAATATTTGGGACAATCGCGCCGACCCGATTTTGGGTCTGAAAGACGCAATGGAGGTGCGAGCTTTAGCGCTGAAAAACTTTGGCGCTGACCGCATTGCGCAGGGGCAAAACCAATCTGATCTCAATAACGTCATCGTGCCGATTTATCTTTATCACCGCTATCAAACGGCGGCCGTTGGAAAATTGATTGGCGGTGTGGAATTTAATTACGCCAAGCGCGGCGATGGTCAGCCGCCTATGGAAATTGTCCCAATTGCAACACAGCGTGCGGCTTTGGACGCGCTCCTCACGACACTTGACCCAGCGGCGCTCGATATCCCTGACGCCACGCTCAATCTGCTAAGCCCGACGCTGCGCAGTTGGTCATTTGCTGACAGTGACCGCGAGCTTTTTCGGCGCAATGCTTATCCCGCTTTTGATGTTAGCGCGGCGGCAGATACGGCAGCAGACCTGACCTTTGATGTGCTGCTCGACCCGCGTCGTGCGGCCCGACTCGTGGAGTTTAAACGCCGCAACGCTGGCAATCTCGGCTTCTCTGATGTGCTGGAAGCGACACGGCGCTATGTCTCGCAACCTGCGCCAAATGCGCGGACAGAAATAATCTCTAAAACTATCCAAGCGCGCTATGTTTTCGCGCTGATGGATCTGGGACAGAGCGATACGACTCCTGTGGTGAAGGCCAAGACGGATGCTATGTTGCGTAAGCTGCAAGGTGATTTAGAGGCGCCGAATTCAGGTCACGGAAAATGGCTCGTCTCGAGAATTGAGGCCTATCTCAATCAGCCTGCAAAGCCCGCGAGCACTGTGACTGAGGCGAAGAAACTTCCGCCCGGCGGCCCCATTGGTATGGACGCTATGGAAAGCTGCTGGCACTGCGACTAAGCTGAAATAGCTATCGCGCATAACAAAAGCCGCCTTCACAGTATGAAGGCGGCTCCTATTAAGCTGGGTCTAACGGGACGCCATGCCCGCTTTGCCGTATATAAGTTCGGTACCCAATTTCGCTTTTACGAAAGTGCTGATCTAACAGCTTCGGGCAGACCCCTTAAACAAGATAAACAAAATCAACCTCCTTTCATAGTGCGGCCGGACATCCGACGGCTTCCAATAAGGAAAGTGTAATCCTAAAAATAGCACAAGCGCAATAGAGAAATTTTATGAAATTTCAGTTGGCGTTAAGAAATTGGAGAGATGCGCGCGAATATAATTCGCGATATTTAAAAGTATCACTTTTTAGTAACACCTCTGGGTAGTCCAGGTGCAGCTTCATGCCCGCGTGCAATTGATTCACGCGGTGCCGTTTCTGTCTCGACAGTATCTTTTAAGAGACCGACGCCGCATTGCGCACCCCAATTCGCAAAACTCTGATTCGGTTCGGGAAGGGTAAGGTCGTAACGTTCGCCTTTATGCTCAATCTCAACCTTATCGCCGCGAATGATGTTGTTATACAAAAGCATGGTCTGCATTGTATTCATGGCATAGAGGGAATTTGTGCGCTTAAAATAACCCCACTTTGCGCGGTCTTGCAGTTCGTCATTCACATAGACATTAACTTTGCGGTTGCGGGTGTTTGTCAAAAACATAATCTCTTCATAGGCGCGCCATCCCTCTTCACCGCCAAGCGTAACAGCTAATTGCATCTGATTGATTGTGCAATTCAGTGCAACGCGTGCTTGCGCATCTGTATTTTTGACATAAGCAATTTCCATGACCTTCGGCTCGATTTTAGCCTTTTTCATCCGCGTGCCAACTTGATTAGTTTGTTGCCCCAGGAGCGTCCACGTATATTCCATGACCGCCCATTCGCTTGGTTGGGTGGCATCATAAATTTCGTGGGGAACAGTATTGTCTTTCGCACTTGCGGGAAGCGCAACCATTGCGGAAAGAATTATAGCGGTTTTATAAAAATGTCTCATACGCTGACGTAAACCAGAGTATGAGACAGTGCAAACTTGAATTGCAGTTTTAGAGATTTAGTTCCAGACTACGCGGGCACAAAATCCAACGCCACACCGTTATTACAATAACGCAAACCTGTCGGGCGGGGGCCGTCTTTAAAGACGTGGCCTTGGTGTCCGCCGCAACGGATGCAGTGATATTCTGTACGTGCCATAAACAGCTTGCGGTCAACTTTTGTGCCGAGTGCGCCTTCGATTGGCGCGTAAAAACTTGGCCAACCCGTGCCTGATTCGTATTTCGTCTCAGATTTAAAGAGCGGCAGGGCGCAGCCTGCGCAGACAAATGTGCCGTCGCGTTTTTCATCATTCAGCGGTGAGGTGCCTGCGCGTTCTGTACCTTCTTCGCGCAGCACGTAAAATTCCATCTCTGTGAGGCGGTCTTTCCAATCAGATTCCGTGAGATTGGCCCAGTCGGTATCGCTCATTTTCATATCCTTCATATCTGTCGGTGTTTGCGCGGTGGTTTCAGTGGCGGCGCACGCTGAAAGCCCCAAAGCGAGAGCTCCAAGTCCAATTTCGCGGCGCGATAATGTGATATTCGTCATAATGACCTCCTATTTGCACTCGTTTAAAATAGATACGCA
>CALLME010000144.1 GCA_938007945.1 uncultured Caulobacterales bacterium | reverse complement strand
TAGCAGCGAGGCAAAGGTTGACGCCCCAAAAGCTAAAACACGCGAAAAACGCGCCCCGAAATCCGATGACACCCCTGCGGGGCTAGAGGTCGTTGAACCTGCGGCCGACGCAAAGATTGCACCCAAACGCCGCCGCGCCGCCCCTAAGCGCAAAGATACGGCCGTTGACGCCGCTGAATAGCGCTCTGATATTTCAAAAATTCGAAAACCGCCTCTTTGAGGGCGGTTTTTTATTGCTCAGTTACAGGGCCAAAAGGGTTCAGGCGCGCCCTTGAACGCGCTGAATAAATTCCTATCTCCGAGTCAATTACTCGGTCGTGCCCAAAAGGCACTGACCACGCATGGAGATAAACATGGATATACAAGCCTATACGCAGCGCGCCCGCGCCGTCATTAACGCCGCCCAGACAGAGGCGCTCACTCGCGATCATCAGCAAATGGTGCCCGCCCATATTTTGCTCGCGCTTTTAAATGAAGACGGCGAATTGCCGACTAATCTACTCGCTATGGCGGGGGCAGACGGCGTGACCCTTAAAGCTGCAATTAAAGGGGTACTTTCAATGCTACCGCGCGTAGAAGGCGGGTCATCGCTCTCGCTGAGTTCCAACGCAGCCAAGATTTTCGCCAATGCGCAAAAGGCAGCCAAGACAGCAGGCGACGCCTTTGTCACGCTAGAGCGGCTGACGCTCGCCACAGTGCTCGGCGCGGATAAAGATTTGAAACAAGCGCTCGAAGCCGCTTCTGTTGATAATGATGCCCTCATTGAGGCGATTAGATCCGTGCGCAAAGACGGCCCAGTCACCTCTGACGCGGCGGAAGACCAATATGACGCGCTGTCTAAATATGCGCGTGACCTGACCGAAGCGGCGCGTCTTGGCAAGCTCGACCCTGTCATTGGGCGGGACGAAGAAATTCGCCGCACTATGCAAGTTCTCTCGCGCCGTTCAAAAAATAATCCGCTTTTAATTGGTGAACCGGGCGTGGGTAAGACGGCAATCGCCGAAGGTCTCGCGAACCGCATTGTCAGCGGCGACGTACCCGAATCTATTCGCGGCAAACGCTTACTTGCGCTTGATATGGGCGCGTTAATTGCGGGTGCTAAATATCGGGGCGAGTTTGAGGAGCGTCTCAAAGCCGTGCTAAAAGATATCGAATCTGCTGATGGTGAAATCATTCTTTTCATTGATGAAATACATACGCTCGTCGGCGCAGGTAAAGGCGACGGCGCGATGGATGCAGCGAATTTGCTTAAACCCGCCCTCGCGCGCGGTGAGCTACATTGTATCGGCGCAACAACGCTTGATGAATACCGCAAGCATTTGGAGAAAGACGCCGCCCTCGCCCGCCGTTTCCTGACTGTGTTTGTGACAGAGCCGAGTGTTGAAGACACTGTCTCTATCCTGCGTGGCCTTAAGGATAAATATGAAGTTCATCACGGCATCCGTATTTCAGACGCGGCGATTGTCGCAGCAGCGCAACTCTCTAACCGCTATATCACAGACCGCTTTCTGCCCGATAAAGCTATCGACCTGATGGACGAAGCATCAAGCCGTCTGCGGATGCAGGTAGACAGCAAGCCTGAGCCACTTGACGAAATTGATCGTCGTATCGTCCAGCTCAGGATTGAAGTTGAAGCGCTCAAGAAAGAAAAAGACGAGGCCTCTAAAGACCGTCTTTCCCGTCGCCAAGCCGAGATTGAAGAACTGACCGCACAGTCTGCTGAGATGACGGCGGAATGGGAACTTGAGAAGTCAAAACTCGCGGGCGCGACGGATGTAAAAGAGCAGTTAGAGCAGGCGCGCTTCACTCTGGCCGATGCCGTGCGTCGCGGCGACTATGAGCTAGCCGGGCGTTTGCAGCACGAAGACATTCCTGCACTTGAATCTAAAATGGCGACATTGGAGGCGGAGAGTACAGTGGCAGGTGGCGACACACTGGAGACGGTCACTGCGGAGTCGATTGCGAGCATTGTCTCGCGTTGGACAGGTGTGCCCGTTGAAAAAATGCTTGAAGGGGAGCGCGATAAATTACTGAAAATGGAAGAGGTACTTGGTGCACGCGTTGTCGGTCAGGAAAAGGCTGTGACCTCTGTCTCTGACGCGGTGCGCCGCGCACGCGCGGGGCTGAAAGATCCCGCACGACCAATTGGCTCCTTCCTTTTTCTCGGCCCAACAGGTGTAGGTAAGACAGAACTGACCAAAGCGCTTGCCGCCTTTATGTTTGATGACGACACCGCCATCACGCGCATGGATATGTCTGAATATATGGAGAAGCATTCCGTCGCGCGCCTCATCGGGGCGCCGCCAGGCTATGTTGGATATGATGAAGGCGGGGCGCTTACAGAAGCCGTGCGACGCCGTCCATATCAAGTGGTGCTCTTTGACGAGGTTGAGAAAGCGCATCCAGATGTGTTCAACGTGCTTTTGCAAGTTCTTGATGATGGTCGCCTGACAGATGGTCAAGGTCGCACGGTCGATTTTAGAAACACGCTGATTATCATGACGTCCAATATAGGCGCGCAGCATCTCCTGAATCTAGGTGACGGCGAAAGTGTGAACGCGGCGCGTGTCGGCGTCATGGCCGAAGTCAATGCCCATTTCCGTCCAGAATTTCTCAACCGCCTTGACGAAATTCTACTGTTTGAACGTCTCAAGCCAGAGCATATGGGTGCGATTGTTGATATTCAGCTTAGGCGACTGCAAAACTGGCTCAAAGATCGTCAGATTACGCTCGAACTGACGCACGAGGCGCGCAAGCTTCTGGGTGAAAAAGGCTATGATCCGTCTTACGGTGCAAGACCGCTGAAACGAGTTATTCAAAAGCAAGTTCAAGACGCGCTCGCCCGATTTGTGCTTTCAGGCGAACTTTCGGACGGTGAAACGGTGAAAATTAGTGCAAAAAACGGGAAAATTTCGCTTCAGACGAGAAATATGGCAAAAAGTTAAGAAACATAGTTAATCAATATTGACTCCTATGCGTCTGTTAACCA
>CALLME010000143.1 GCA_938007945.1 uncultured Caulobacterales bacterium | reverse complement strand
CTTGGCCCTCGCGTCTTGCGCCTCTGACAGCGCGTGTAAAATTCCCATCCGCATGGCGACGCCTGTCTCGACTTGTTGCGTGATCAGGCTCACATCTGGGTCGTCGGCTATCGCGCTGGCAATTTCCACGCCGCGGTTCATAGGGCCAGGATGCATGACCAGCGCGCCTGGTTTGGCATAGCTGAGTTTCTTGCGGTCTAGGCCGTAGAAATGGAAATATTCGCGCGTGCTCGGCACAAATGCCCCGCTCATTCGCTCAAGCTGTAGCCGCAGCATCATAACAACATCACAGCCGCTTAAGCCCTCTTTCATATCGTGAAAGACATCCACGCCCCAACGGTCTGCATCAGCCGGCAGGAGTGTCGGCGGCCCGATGAGGCGCACTTCACAGCCGAGCAAATTAAGAAGCTCTACATTAGAGCGCGCCACTCGCGAGTGCAAAATATCGCCGCAAATCGCTATGCGAAGCCCGTCAATATCACCGCCAAAAGCTTGGCGTAAGGTCAAGGCGTCAAGCAGCGCTTGGGTGGGATGTTCGTGCATGCCGTCGCCCGCGTTAATCACAGCGCAGGACACCTTTTGCGCAAGAAGAGCGGGCGCGCCAGAACTGCCGTGACGCACGACAAGAAGGTCTGGGTTCATCGCGTTCAGCGTCGTTGCCGTATCCAGCAACGTTTCGCCTTTGGCTGCGCTAGACGTTGCGATATTCATATTAATCACGTCCGCGCCAAGCCTGCGTCCTGCAAGCTCAAAGCTCTTTTCGGTGCGGGTGGAGTTTTCAAAAAACAGATTAATCAGTGTCTTGCCCGCAAGGATATTTCGTGTCGGGGATTTTTGAACTGAGAGGTCAAGATAATGCTCACCCAGCGCCAGAAGCGCTTCAATATCCATACGGTGAAAATCAGAAATAGACAGGCAATGCGCCTTTGAAAACGGGTATTCCGCAACATGGTCTTTAGGTGCCGACATAAAGCCTCTCTAAGATTTTGGAGGGTTTAAGCGCGGGCGGGGGGAGAGTCAACGGTTGGACGCGCAACTCGCTTAGGCCCGGAGCCTATCCAGCACGCCTTGCAAAATATAGCTCGCTGCGAGTTTATCGACATTCTCTGCGCGTTTTTTACGGCTCATATCGGCGCTTATCATGGTGCGGGTGACGGCCATGGTGGACATGCGCTCATCCCAGAGGAAAATGGGGATGTCGCGGAGGCGCAAAAGGTTGGTGCAAAAATCTTTGACCGACTGCGTGCGCGGGCCAGGCGTACCGTTCATATTGAGCGGATAGCCAACGATAAGGGCTGACGCTTCGTTCTCGTCATAAGTCGTGAGAAGGCTCTGCGCATCTGCTCCGAACTTTGTGCGCTTGATGGTATGGAGCGGGGAAGAGATGAGCCGCGTACGGTCCGATATGGCGAGGCCCAGCGTTTTTGTGCCAGGGTCAAGCCCAAGCAGCGCGCCTTGCGTCCCGCGTAATTCATCTAGAGTTATAATCGCCATAAGGGCGTCTATCCGCCAAAGCCGAAACTCGCAAGCCGCATCATCACTTGCATGGCCACATAGAGCAGGGCCAATAGACCGAGTACGATGCGGACCCAACGTTTCGGAAATCGCCGCCATAATATCGCGATGGAGCCGAGCGCGATGACGGCCTCTACAAGGCTGACCCAGCCTGCATGGTGATCCGTCTCCCAATAGCTGATGGGAGAATAAAATCGCCACTCGGATATGGGCCAAAAGTGGCGATAAGCGTCGTGGCCATGGACGGGTAAATCTGTCGCCATATGGATGAGAGCGGCGAGGGCGAAAAAGAGGAGGCACTTGCCCCAAAGCTTAGTGCGCGCCACGTAACCAATAATCGCAAGCGCCGCGTAAATCGGAATAGAATTGAACAGCGCGATTAAATTTTGCATGGGTGGCTCAAAATAAAGCTCATCCCAAATCCGTTTGCCGCTCTCGCCTTTGATGAGCGCTTGATACGGAAACCAAAGATAAATCGCAAGATCAGGGAGAAGTGAGCCGATAAATACCGCCCAATTTCGTTTGGTCTCTCCGCGCTTTGACAGCACGGCGAGCGCGAGCAGGGAATGGGTGGGAGAGTTCATGTTACAATGAACTGATAGGCGGCGAGCCCGAAGAGAAAAATCGTAGGATGAAACGTGGCCGCGAAACCCACCGCACGTTTTAGCGGAGCCATCCTATATCCCACCCAAAACAACAGCCGCGCAATTAAAAACCACACGCTCATAATCGGAAGAAGTCGCTGTGCGATATCTGGCGCTACGTAAAACAAGCCTAAGGCTCCGAGGACGAATAGCAAAAGCTGCTCGACTGTGTTGGTAATATAACGACGCGTTATATCGAGAGGGCTGCCGCTTTCGGGGGTTGAGCCGTCGATGTTTTGCGAAAAGTGACGCAATTGCGCTGCTCTCGCAATGCCTGCAATCAGGCTGACGCTAGAAATGAGGAGCGTGATGCCGAAAACTTTTTGCGAAGTGATGACGTGAAAAAGACCAAGATGATTAAAGAGCGTATAGCTGCCACCAATAAATACCGTGCTGAGTAGCCACGCAATCAAAATGCCTTTCGTGACGGTGCCTTGGTCTTTTCGGCTAGGTGCGGTCATTTGCGGCTAACCATGCGCGATCACTTTCTGCCGCTCGGGATGCACACCCGTCCATGTCGCATCGACATAGGCTTTAATCGCCGCGTTATCTATTTTCATATCCCCCGTCAGCGGCATGAGCTTGTCGAGCACGACGCGTTTATTGGGGCCGTCAAAGGCGCAGATAAAGACAGGGACATTGGCGGCATAGGCCGCGCGGAGATAGCCAGTCTTGTATTTATCCACGAGGCTGCGTGTGCCTTCGGGCGGGAAGCCGACGCAGACTTTATCTGCCGACTCAAACAGTTCGACAACTTGGTCTACGACATTGGCTGCGCCTTTGCCGCGGTCGACGGGGTAGCCGCCGAGCGCGCGAAACAGCGGGCCCATGGGCCAGAAGAACCATTCTTTTTTAATGAGGAACGTATATTTAAAGCCTGAGGCTAGCATGGCAAGCGATGCTGAAATTGCGTCCCAATTTGAGGTGTGCGGAACACCGATAATGACAAATTTTGGTACATCAGGCATTTGGCCGTGAAGGCTCCAACCTGTGAGCTTCAGCCCGAGCGATCCTAGCCCGCGTGTAAACGCATTTCCCATGCGGGGGGAGTGCGCGCTCATATGAGGGTTATTGTACTTCATATTTGTCGTCTGCTCTATCCGTTCTCAGGTTTGATACCCTGATAGTTTTTATCGTAATAGGCTTTGATTTTACGGTTGTCTTTTTCGGTGTCAAAGGTCAACGGCATAATTTTATCAAGCACGACTTGTTTGTTCGCGCCGTCGATCGCGACGAGAAAAACGGGTACACCTGCGGCATAAGCGATGCGTAAATAGCCTTTTTTGAACTTATCCACCTTGGAACGCGTGCCTTCGGGCGTGATACCGAGATAGCCTTGGTCAACGGATTTGAACCACTCCGCCATTTGCGTGGTGATGTCCATTTTCGCGCCGCGGTCAATGGGGATGCCGCCCATGGATTTAAACCATCCGCCAAGCGGCCAGAAGAAGGCTTGTTTTTTCATCATCCAGCTTGCTTTGATACCGGCAGCCTGCATTGACGCAATGGCAATAATAAAATCCCAATTGGAGGTATGCGGCGCGCCGATGAAGACAAGTTTTGGCTCTTCTGGAAACTGTCCGACGATGTTCCAGCCCATGACGTCCAGCACCTTACCCCAAATCCATTTACTAAAGCGGTTGCCAAGGCGCGGCGTCACAGACGCGCAGACATGTTCATATTTACCAGCCATAAAACCCTCAGATAGTTTAGGCGTGACCTAGCGGGAAAAGCGGGCGGGGACAAGCGGGGAGCCTCTAACAATCGTCATTGCGCTGCGACCGCAAGGTCGTTCGCAATCCATGCCTTGCTCTAACTTCTTCAAACCGTATTGGAAGTGATATTCGTTTATGGATTGCGGGGTGCCGCTGCGCGACACGTCGCAATGACGAAAAAAGAAGAACAAACGTCATTGCGTCGCGACCGTAGGTCGTTCGCAATCCATATCCCGCTGTTTCAACCAAGATTGATGTTTGCTGGGATATTCGTTTATGGATTGCCAGTGCCGCTGTGCGCCACGTCGCAATGACGGGGAAGAAGAATTGTGCTGTAACCCATCATTGCAAATTTTTGGAATTTAGATACGGTGAAACCATGAAAAAAACGCTATTTATTTTGATTATGCTGCCACTGCTCACACCAAGCAAAGTATTGGCTTGTAGTTATGAATACCCTGGCAATGCTGTCGAAATGATAGAGAAAGCAGATGTTGTATTTGCAGGAGTTGTCAATGAAGCCGAGCCTTTTAGAAGTATTGAAGAGGTCGAGAGGAAGACTGTAAATGGTATAGTGGTTGATACCAAAAAACGATGGAGTCCTTATCTTTCTGTAAAAATGAAACCAGTGAAGGTGTTTAAAGGGCATGTGGATGATACTGTAACTGTAATTCACGATGTTCAGTGTGACGGTAACATCTGGCTTCAGGAGAAAGGGAAGATGCGTGTGATCGTTGGCAGTGGTGACGGCGATACGACGTTTATGATGTTAGGTCAAAACCTAAACACTCAAAAAGTATTTATTGATTATCTAGAAAAAGGCATCGAACCTGAAATGGACTGTTCGGCCGTCACGCGTCCTGACGCTGAGGCTATTAGAGAGGCGAAGCAATACAAAGTTCGGTGCCACAAGCTACCTCATGATATTGAGGACCCGTTTCGATTTATACCGCCAAAAGCTGCTCAATAATCGGGCGCGCGGCCTTTCGATACAAAATCCCTCCACGACCCACTTGCCCGCGCGCGCGGCCCCTGCTAACTCGCGCGTCTAGAATTACTTATGGAGTGGACAATGTCCGAAACTGTCTCGGCTAAAGACGTCAAGAAAATCGCGCGGCTTTCGCGCTTACATGTTGAAGAAGAGCGCCTGCAACCGCTGGCCGATGAGCTCAACGGTATTCTTGGCTGGATTGAGCAACTCCAAGAAGTTGATGTTGAGGGCGTGGCCCCGATGACGTCGGCTGTTGCTATGCCTGCGCCAATGCGCGCGGATAAAGTCAGCGACGGCGGCAAGCGTGATGACGTGCTGAAAAACGCGCCCAAATCTGAGGACGGCTTTTTCGTTGTCCCACGGTCAGTGGAGTAAGCTATGACAGATCTTACAAACCTCACACTCTCCGCCGCGCTTGACGGCATGGCCGCTGGCGATTTCAGCTCGGAAGAGCTGACCAAGGCGCATATCGACGCCTGCATGGACGCGGCTGATTTGAACGCGTTCATCACGACGACATTTGAGCACGCGATGGACGGCGCGAAAGCCTCTGACGCGCGCCGCAAATCGGGCACGGTTGGTAAGCTCGAAGGCGCGCCGCTTGGTGTGAAAGACTTGTTCTGCACCGAGGGCGTGAAGACAACGGCCGCTAGTAAAATCCTCGGCGAATTTACCCCGACTTACGAATCTTCCGTCACGGCCAATATGAAAGCCGACGGCATGGTCATGCTGGGTAAGCTGAACCTTGATGAATTTGCTATGGGCAGCGCGAATGAAACATCGGCATTTGGTCCCGTGATTAATCCGTGGCGTAAGGATGAGGATTTGGTCCCTGGTGGTTCGTCCGGCGGGTCTGCAGCGGCGGTGGCGGCTGGCATTTGCCTCGGCGCAACAGCAACCGATACAGGCGGCTCTATCCGCCAGCCTGCCTCTTTTACGGGTACGGTCGGGATTAAGCCAACTTATGGGCGTTGCTCGCGTTGGGGCACAGTGGCTTTTGCTAGCTCGCTCGACCAAGCGGGACCGATTGCCAAGACGGTGAAAGACAGCGCAATTCTTCTCGGCTCGATGGCGGGCTATGACCCCAAAGACAGCACGTCGATTGACGCGCCTGTGCCCGATTGGACGAAAAGCTGCGAGCGCTCTGTCAAAGGCTTACGCATCGGCATTCCCAAAGAATATTCAATCGACGGCATGCCGCCAGAAATCCAGACTTTGTGGGACGAAGGCATTGCGTGGATGAAAGATGCCGGCGCCGAAATCGTGCCTATCACATTGCCCCATACGAAATACGCCTTGCCCGCTTATTATATTGTTGCGCCCGCTGAAGCGTCCTCAAACCTCGCACGCTATGACGGCATGCGTTACGGCACGCGCGTTGACGGGGCTGACCTCAACGACACCTATGAGAAAACACGTGCCGCAGGCTTTGGGGCCGAAGTGCAGCGCCGCATCATGATTGGTACATATGTGCTCAGCGCGGGTTATTACGATGCCTATTACCTGCAAGCGCAAAAGGTGCGTACGCGCATTGTGCAAGATTTTGAAAATGCGTGGGAGAGCTGCGACGCTATCCTCACGCCGACGGCTCCAAGCGCGCCGTTTGCCGTCGGCCGCAAAGTCACTGACCCTGTTCAAATGTATCTCAATGATATTTTCACGGTCACGACGAATTTGGCAGGTCTTCCAGGCATTTCAGTCCCCGCAGGCCTCGATAAAGACGGCCTCCCGCTCGGCCTGCAAATTATCGGCAAAGCGATGGATGAAGACACGGTCTTTGCCGCCGCCAGTGCGCTTGAGAAGGCGGCAGGGTTTACTGCGCGTCCGGAGAAATGGTGGACGTAATCGGAAACCTCGTCCTTCGAGACGCCGCTTGCGCGGCTCCTCAGGATGAGGTTACTTTTTTGATTGATATCCTCATCCTGAGGAGCGCGAAGCGCGTCTCGAAGGATGGTTGGAAACGGAGTGAAAAATGTTCATAGCACCCCGCATTGCGGATAAAAAAGACTGGCTCACGGGTGAGACGGGTGATTGGGAATTGATTATTGGGCTTGAGGTTCATGCTCAGGTCGCGTCCAATTCTAAGCTGTTTTCGGGCAGCGCCACAGATTTTGGCAATGAGCCGAACACGCAAGTGTCGCTTGTCGATGCAGGCATGCCGGGTATGCTGCCTGTCGTGAATGAATTTTGTGTCGAGCAGGCCGTGCGCACGGGTCTTGGCCTAAACGCGCAGATTAATCTGTTCTCGCGCTTTGACCGCAAAAATTATTTCTATGTCGATCTGCCGCAAGGTTATCAAATCAGCCAATTCGAGCATCCCATCGTGGGCGAAGGCGAAATTGAGATTGAGCCCGAAGGCGGCGAGGCGGTGAAAGTCGGGATTGAGCGTCTGCACCTAGAGCAAGATGCGGGGAAATCCATTCACGACCTCTCGCCTGATGAGACTTATGTGGACCTGAACCGTTGCGGC
>CALLME010000142.1 GCA_938007945.1 uncultured Caulobacterales bacterium | reverse complement strand
TTTACGGGGTCTGCGGGCGCGGCTGTCGTGACCCGCGATAAAGCGGCTATGTTTGTGGACGGACGCTATACGCTACAAGTTGCGGCGCAAGTTGATGACGCGCTGTTTGAGTTTCACCGTGTCGAAGAGAGCGGGCAAACGACTTGGCTCCTCGCAAATGTGGGCAAAGGCGAGCGTATTGGCTATGACCCACGGCTGCACAGTGTACGCGGTGTGAAAACGCTAAAGGCGGCCGTCAATAAGGCAGGCGGCACACTCATTGCAGTGAAGCAAAACCCGATTGACAAGGCTTGGGCTGACCGTCCCGACCCCCCACTCACAAAAGTTATCACCCAACCTCTTAAATATGCAGGCGAAAGTCTGGACGAGAAATGTGCGCGCATCGGACAAAGTTTGAAAAATAGTGGCCTTTCGCGGGCGGTCATTACAGCCCCGGCCTCTATCGCGTGGCTTTTAAACATTCGCGGGCGCGACGTGATGTGCACGCCCCTACCCCTCTCTACGGCGTTGATTGACGATGAAGGACAGGTCCAGCTCTTTATCCACAAAGATAAACTCAGCCCAGAAATTCACGCCCATCTTGGTAATCGCGTCTCTGTGCATGATGAGGATGATATAGAAACCGCATTGAAAGCTCTTGCAGGTCAAAAAATCAATATAGACCCAAACACGGCGGCGGCATGGTATTCGGATAAATTGAACGCAGCGGGCGCGAAGGTCGTATTTACTGACGACCCCGTCGCCATACCCAAAGCTTGTAAGAACGCAGCAGAAATCGCCGCCACGCAAGACGCGCATCGCCGCGATGCGGTTGCGCTTGTGAAATTTCTGCACTGGCTCGATACAACCGCGCAATCTGGTAATGAGACAGAAATCTCCGCCGCGCGGATGCTCGAAAGATTTCGCCACGACCTCGGTGCCCTCACGGATTTAAGTTTTGAGACCATCTCGGGTGCAGGCAGTAACGGCGCTATCGTACATTACCGCGTGTCTGAGGCGACCAATGTGACACTCGCCAAAAACTCACTCTATCTCGTCGATAGCGGCGGACAATATATCGACGGCACGACGGATGTTACACGCACGGTTCCGATTGGTGAGCCGACAGAAGAGATGCGGCGTCATTACACGCTTGTCCTGAAAGGCCATATCGCGCTGGCGACGATACGCTTTCCCGAAGGGACTTCAGGGCATCAACTTGACGTACTCGCCCGCGCCGCGCTGTGGAACAGCGGGCTGGATTATGACCACGGTACGGGGCACGGCGTTGGCGTCTATTTAGGCGTGCATGAAGGGCCGCAACGTATCGCCAAGACGCCCAATTCCGTAGCGCTCAGGCCTGGAATGATTGTCTCTAATGAGCCTGGATTTTACAAAACGGGCGCTTACGGCATTCGCATCGAGAATCTGCAATTCGTACACGAACCCTCATCAATCCCAGGCGGCGAGCGAGACATGCTAGGCTTTACAACCCTCACCCTCGCGCCGTTTAATGCGGCTTTGATAGTAACAAGTTTGCTGTCTGATTCTGACATCGCTTACGTGAACCGATATCATGCGCGAGTCTTAGAGGAAATCGGGTCACGTATTTCTGGAGATAGCAAAATATGGCTGCAAAATGCCTGCGCACCCCTCAAAATGTCGTAAAAAAAGTGCCAAACGTGACGGCCGTCACGTTCAATAGCAAAAAAATTGGCTAATTATCAGGGCGAGGTGAACCTCAGACACCTCGTTCACGTGTAGCTTTAAGTACGGGGCGCATTCAGCTATACTGGGTCATCTCAGTTTCATCCCTGAGATGACCTATCTATTTAGAAAAAGCTTAAAGCTGATCAATGACAGCGAGCATAGCGTCAAGTGAGGCCGCGCCAAGTCGCGCCGCACGTTCAGGTGACCATCCAAATACGGGGTCGGGCAAATCGGCATTATCCTTAAACGGCATTTCCAGCGTCATGGCGAGGCAGTTATATTCTGCCGCCGTGAAAGACGTGCAATAGGTCATATTGGACGTACCCGGTGCCGCGACGGGATAGCCATGCTTGATTTGAAAATCGGGGCTGATGGCGGCGTAGGCTGCTTTGAAATCGTTTAAGTCTTTGCCCTGCTTTTTGGTAAAACCTGGAATGCCCTCTGCGCCTGCGATAAAATTATAAGGCAAGGCTTCGTCGCCGTGAACATCCATGACCATAACGGGTCTATTCGCGTTCATCGATTGGGTAACACACTGTACTTCGGGGCAACTTTGGATGTTCCCCACACCCCATTCGCGGTTAAGGTTCGCGCCTGCTGCATTTGTGCGCAGATTACCGCGAAAGCTCCCGTCTGGGTTCATATTGGGGACGATATGAAACTGCGTCTTTTCTCGCATAACACGGGAAACAGGGTCGTCATCATCAAGCAGACGCGCGAGAAAGCCCTCAATCCACCATTCGGCCATTGTTTCACCCGGATGTTGGCGGGCAATGACCCAAATATTCTTCTCGCCTGTGCCGATGCGAAGGCAGTCCATATCGCGCCCCTCTACAGTAGAGCCGATCACCTCGAGGCTAACATCTGAATGATGCAAGGTTTCGGCTATCATATCGGCGTGGCGTTCCGCGCTGAACGGCGCGAAATAGGCGATGTAGAGACTGTCGAGTTCTGGCGTTACCTCTATGATGAGTTGCCCATCAACATAATCCGTTGTGTCGATGCGAAACCAGCTTTCACGGTCATAGCTGGCGCAGGCCTTATAATCCTGCCAGCCGCCTTCAAACGCCGCGTCTTTCGCGTTTTCTATAACAAGGCGACAGGGCGTGTTCGCAGCGCCTGATAGACGAAAATAAAACCACTGGTAAAAGTCAGACGCATTGTCAGCCCGTATGGCCAGACGTACATTTTGCGCGTCGCTCGCATCATGGGCAATAATGTTGCCGCCATCAAAAGCAGACGAAATTAACAGTTTTGACATGGCTCGGCCTTATTCTTGCAAGAAAGTTGTAGAGTATACGTCGAAACAGCCTTTGTCGTTTAATTGATAAAATTTAGTGAAAATGGCATCAAAAACAGCAAATTAACGAAGGAAAATTAATGGTCGTGCGTTTGAACATTATGACGAACCTCGCCGGCAATCATAGCCCCGCTATAAAAGGCGATGCCATTGAGGGCGAGACAAACGATAAAGCGCCGAATTTGAGTCTCGTCAAACCCCTCATTTCACTCGTTATTCCGACTATGTTGCGCCCAGAAGGCTTACACAAAGCTATGCACTCTGCGGCTGCACAGATTATTAAGGGTCACGATATTGAAATTATAATCGCAGATAATTCCCCTGATAGTAGCGCAAGAGCACAAGTCGAGGCTTTTAAAAAGACGACTGACATTCCCGTTAAATACATCTCAGAACCTAAAGCGGGCGTCGCTAACGTCAGAAATGCGGCACTTACGCTCGTTTCGGGTCAATATATTGCCTTTCTTGATGATGACCAAGAGGCGACATCTGATTGGCTCGCACATATGGTCTCCCAATGTCGTTCAGATAGCACATCAGCTGTTTTTGCGAAGATTGAAGGACGTACAAGCGCCGATGTAAAGAATGCCCGCTTAAAGCTCCGCTTTTTTTCCCGCGATAGAGATGGTGCGCCTTCTGGCGTGACAGATAAATTTGACGGTTGCGGCGCATCGCTTCTCAACCTGTCTAAAATTGACGCCCAACTATTACACTTTGATCCGCGTCGCAATCAAACAGGCGGCGAGGATGACGCGCTTTTTAGTGCGATACAAAATGCAGGCGGCACATTTTCATGGTCTAAAGAAGCGCTCGTCTATGAGGACGTACCGGAGCGTCGCATAACGAAGCGTTATATTTGCCAAAGGAGTTTCGCTTTTGGACAAGGGCCTTCGCGCATCTGCTTGGAGAAAAACAACTTTTCACCTATCGGACTGATGAGATGGATGACAATAGGCGTAGCACAAATGATAGTCTTCCTACCGCTGGCTGCTATAACCCTCCCTTTTGAGAACGCCTTTCATATGAAGTGCCTCCGTAAAGGCTGTGAAGGCGCGGGCAAAGTCTTTTGGCAGAAACCATTTCGGCAAAAGCTTTACGGCGACGCGGCGTTGGCACGCTTAACATAGAGCGGCCTTTGCTGTATTGAATGGCTCCGCCTAGCGTCGAGCTTTTAGAAAATCATCAGGTGCACTCGCCGCTGCGATGATTGCGCCTGGTACTTCGGGCGCTGTTAGCCCTTTCCAAAAAACCCGCCAGCCGTCTGAAATCTGCATGCCGTCACAGCCGCGCAAATACCAATCATTGAACGGATTCTCCATGCGAGAGCGCCAGAAAAAGACAGGCGTTGCCTCGGTCGCAATCTCCCAAATATCGCGGGCAATGCCCTCACCGCGCGCCTCTTTGATGACCCAAAATTTGGATAGATATGGCAGGCCCGCAAGTTCTGTGAACAGAGCTCCGCCGCGGTAGTTTTCTTCGACAAATCCTGATTTAATTTTTGTCTTGTAAAAGTCACTTTTTAGCGGCTTGCCAAACGCCGATTCCATAGACGGTATAAGATTTGATTTTTTTAGCTGTGACATGCGTGTCACTTTTTTCACGCGCGCCCCACGCCGCATCAACGTCCCAGACCCTTTCGTCGTGAAAAGCTCAGCCAATAGATTTAGTGGCGACGCCATGATATAAACAGAGTTATCAGATGGCCGCGCCATAAGTGTTTTCGCTTTTTGAACAAAACTCTCTTGGCCTTCTGTCAGGAGGTCGGCACCCTTGAGCGCATCCGCGTCATCAATATTCACAACGGCTATACGCTCGCCGCCACGACTAATCCCGCCAGAGGGCTGCAAGAAAATCACTTTATTAGGTTTTATTTTCGCGACCAATGTATCAAGTTTTGGTGCCCCTGCACGGTCGGTCATCTCGAGAATTGGCAAACGCCCCTTTGCGCACATCTTCTTGATCTCATCCATCAAACCGTATGTCGCCATATTGAGCTTAGTCGAACGCACATCCGCACCGTCCAACGCTTTGTGTAGGCGCTGGGTCTGAAATTTATTGCTCGTGCTGTCGCTATCCATCGCACCTATGAGCAATATTGGCGCGAGGCCAAGATCAGACAGAATGCGCAAATCACTAATTAACGCCTCAAGTAGCGGATTTTTAAGGCATCTGGGGTCGAGCACGAGAAGTGCAAATCGCTCAGGCGCCTGCGCCGCAAAAAGCTCAGCATAAAACTGCGCCTCTTGTATAGCGCCCATCGCAGACAAGCTGCGGATAACGGTTTGTCTTATTTGTGTGCTCACCCTTATGCTCTAGCGCATTAAAATATTAAACGCCACTGGCGATAGCGCCACTCAGAGCGCGGGCATAGAGCTTTTGAGCCTCGTCCATCTGAGAGAGAGTTACAAACTCATTGGGTTTATGCGCTTGCTCGACATCACCAGGCCCGTAAACGACGACATTTAGTCCTGAATCTGATAGCATCGCCGCCTCTGTCCAATAGGGTAAATCAAGCGGCTCAAAATCACCGAAATAGCGTGTGAAGGCTTTAATATCTTTTGTCGCAAAGGCTGGAAACTCAACTATCGTGTCGAGAGGATTATCTGGAAACATATTCTGCGCAATCTGACGAATGTCATTGGCCCGAGCCGCCACGTCATCACCAGGGGGTGGACGCAATGAAAATTTCAAGTCAGCCCGCGTCGGGATAACATTATAAGCCCCGTCAGATTTGAGGTCGCCGATATTTGTCGCGAGCCCCACATAGGGCGGCTTTCCAAAATCTCGAAAGCGCGCGCCGTACTCACTCACAGCTGCTGCAAGGCGTGTCGCATCTGCGAGTGGGGCAGACGTTATGTCTGCAAGCGAACTATGCCCACCTGGCCCGGTGAAAAATGTTTCAAAGGCGAGCATACCGCGATGACGACGCCCCACGCGACATCCCGTTGGCTCGCAGACAATGGCCATAGGCGCACCGCCAGTGTGTCCATTTTTAATTACAGCAGGCATGACCTCACTGCCGTGTTCTTCATCTCCAGAAAACAGCACGGCCACATTATGCGGTGTCACCCTTTCCAAAGCTGCTAATATGCAAGCCGCCGCGCCTTTGATATCTGAACTACCAAGGCCAATCAGTTTTTCGCCTTCTTCACGTAAAATGAGCGGATCTGCTGTCCACCCCTTCCCGCTCGGCACGGTATCAATATGCACGTTCAGCAAAACTTCTGGCTCGCCCCACGTCGCAAGCACATAGGCGCTATCGCTCTTACCGCGTTGACGCGGCACAGTTTTGACCACAAGTGTA
>CALLME010000141.1 GCA_938007945.1 uncultured Caulobacterales bacterium | reverse complement strand
ACCGCCGCGTCAAAGGCGAGCAGCGTAGAGCCGTGGCGGGCGGGGTATTTGGCGACCCCTTTTAAAAGCGCGAGTTTTTTAAACCGTCCACTTGGCGGGTCGCCGCCGTCTTTGAGCATAGCGCGCAGGCTGTCTCGCGCCTCGGTCAATTCGTCTAAATTTGCGCCGATAATGCCCTCCTGCAAAATCGCGGCACTCGCTTGGCCTAGCGCGCAGGCCTGTACGCGCAAGGCGAAATCGCCTACCACGTCGCCGTCCATAATCACGTCAAGCTCGACCCATGACCCGCAGAGCTTAGCGACTTTACGCACGCTTGCGTCTGCCGTCTTGAGCCGCGTGTTTTTAAGCCCCGCGCTGAGCGTCAATATATCGGTGTTATAAAGGCTATCGAGCATAGACTTTATATAGGGACGGCCATGCCCTACGGCAAAGGGATTATTAACCCCGCCGCGCCAAGATGGTCGCATGAGCGCTTTGCCTAAAATACGTCAGCCAAAAATTGCTGTGCAAAAAATCCCTGCGGCTGAGGTGCTCGCGACCTTTCTCGACCATCTCTTTGGGGAGCGGCGGCTGTCTGATAAAACGGTTGAAGCCTATCAACGCGACATCGCAGCATTCCTAGGATTTACTGCGGATTATCAGCAGTCAGATATCACTCTACAGACTCTCGCTACGCTTAAGCCCACAGATTTTCGGGCCTATCTCGCCCATCGGCGCAGGGGTGACACGCCGCTATCCGCCAGTTCTATCGCGCGGCAGCTCTCGGCTCTAAGGACGTTTTTTCGCTATATCGAGCGGCGCTGGGATGTACGTAATGATGGGCTTGCCCTTATCAAAGGCCCGCGCGCCAAGCGGCCATTGCCCAAAGCGCTGTCCGTATCTGGCGCGGCGGCCATGACAAGCGGCGATGTTTTAGAAACCTCCGCCCCGTGGATAGAGGCGCGCAATACGGCGGTCATGACGCTGCTTTACGGTGCGGGCCTTCGGATTTCTGAGGCGCTCTCGCTGACGCCCGCAGAGCTCCCCTTAGGCGACGCGCTGACCATTACGGGTAAGGGCGGTAAGTCGCGCCTTGTTCCGATTTTGCCTGTCGTGGCGGAAGCCGTGAACCGTTACGCCAAGCTCAACCCGTTTGTGGTCGAGCCTGACGCCCCCGTATTTCGCGGCGCGCGCGGCGGTGTGCTGTCGCCTCGTATCATACAGCTTGAAATGCAAAAGCTCCGCAGCGCGCTTGGCTTGCCCGATAGCGCCACGCCTCATGCGCTGCGCCATAGCTTTGCGACGCATTTGCTGGCGGGGGGCGGTGATCTGCGCACGATACAGCAACTTCTCGGTCATGAGAGCCTCTCGACCACGCAGCGCTATACCGATGTCGACGCGAGCGCTTTAGTGAAGGTTCACCGCGCCGCCCATCCACGCGCTTAATGCTGTGTGGTGAGGTTTAGCCCCACCGCGCCGACGACGATAAGACCGATAAAGCCGTATTGTGTGATGGCGAGTTTTTGTCCGAACAGAAAGACTGACAAAATGCTCACAGTCATAATGCCAAGACCCGCCCAAATCGCATAAGCGACGCCCACGGGAATGACCTTGATGGCGGGGGCGAGCAGCCAAAAGCATATTGAGTAGCAAGCGATTGACGCCATACCGAGCCCGACTTTTTCAAAACCGTTTGAATATTTAAGCAATATTGTACCCGTGACTTCAAAGGCAATAGCGAGTGAGAGGTATATCCAAGCTGACATAATAGGCTCCTTAGGCAGTCGATATTTTAGAAGTTTTAGATTTAGGATTTTTCGATAGCGACCATAAAATGAGGATCTGGAGCATTAAAACCACGGCGTAAATACCGACCGTGGCCCAATCGAATATAAAGCCGCCCTGTATTGTGCCCATAGTCGAGGCGACCGCCCAAGTCAGGGGCATAAGCACGAGAAGGTTACGCACATAGGCAAAAATCATGGCGTAAATCATGCCTGAAACACCCAAGACAATAAGGCCGCTCACCGGAAAGCTTCCGATATGGTAAGCCATAAAGCTTAAGCCCGCGAGCAAGATAGCAGGCAAAATTCCAAAAGCGCGCTCAAATCTAAGCTGCAACCATCCAAACACAAATAAAGGCTCCCATAAGGCTATCGCATTATAGGCGATATTTGGCGCAGGGTTTCCGTCAAAACCTTGTAGCGTCGCCGTCAAGGACGGATACATTGTGGCCGCGAGGAGTGCTGAGATTATCAAGCATGTCGGGATTTTTTGCGTGGTGATACCTAGACCTGAAAGCCCCTCCCCACGCATTTTTAAGACAACATAAGCTGGCAAAGCTGTGTTCAGAAACAGATGACCTAACAGTATAAAACCTAAGAAAAAGACGGACGGGTATTGATAGCCATATTGCGTATTTAGATAATAAATGAGCGTCATAGCTGGGACAGACGCCAAAGCAAGCCATGTATCCGTCTCTGGGCTGAACTCAAACCACGGCCTCATTTTATCGTCAACTTTCACTTATGACTCTCCTTTTCAATTTAGTTTGTAATTCAAACTTGACATTATTAAGTTTGTAATGCAAACTAATTTTATATTATGCAAAAGGAGATGTATGTGACTCAGATATTAGATGATTTAAAATATGCGCGGGAGCTTGCTGAGCAAGGCGCGAATACGCCGTTACTCGGCGGGCGCATAGGATTGATGTGGGGCTGCTTGCTTGTGCCGACCCTGCTTTTCCACGGCCTCACTTTGATGGAAGTTGTTTCTGTGCCAAAACAATATATCGGCATTGTTTGGCTTATTTTTGGGATAAGCGGCGGGCTCTTGACCTTCTTATTAGGCCGAAAACTTGATGATAAGGCAGGAGCAAATTCCGCTATCAACAAAGTAGAGCAGGCCACATGGACGGCAACAGCCCTCATGCTGTTTGGTCTGGCGATTGGCGTTGCCTACAGCGTTATCGTCTTTGGCAAACCTTACTGGCTTTATGATATTATCCTTGCAGTGGCCTTTGGGACTTATGTCGTCAATTACTATGTTCTCACAAAGCTGAGCGGTTTGAAGCGGCTCTATATTCCCATGTTAATTGGCTTCGCGCTTATGGTGTTTATGATTATAAATCTTGGACAGCCCTATATTTATGTCGTCGCGGCAATTGGTGTTCTGTTCACGGCTGTTATTCCTGCCCTCATTAGCTTGAAGCATGAGCCTAAAAATGCCTGATCCGAACGACATAGAAATTGACCTTGATGCCATTGATGATGTCATTCACGGGCGGCTGCGCCTCGGTATAATGGCTTACCTCTCAGCGGTTAATCCTGCGAGCTTTCCTGAGCTTTTGTCAAAAACAGGCGCGAGCAATGGTAACCTCTCGACCCATCTGACGAAGCTGGAGTCCGCAGGCTTTATCCGCCAAGAAAAGGGCTATAGGGGCAAACGTCCACAGACCTTAATACACCTGACTAAACAAGGCCGCCTCGCTTGGATTAGCTATCTTGATGCGATGCGCGACTTGCTTGGTGGAATAAATTAGGAAAAAAACCACGCCCTCCGATTTATGGAAGAGGCGTGGGAGTTCGAGGGAAATTTTGAACACAATGTGTAAGGTCTGTATGCAGAGTAATCATTTTGTGCGCCGTGACGGCCGTCACGTTTGACCTAAAAAATGCGTTTCGCGGCCTCTTCGGCTTTGCGGCGACGTTCGATGTCACGTTTAAGAAAAGAATTTACAAGATCCGTACAGTCGCCCTGTTCCATCGTCATTTTATTGAGTTGTAGAGTCCGTGGCGTAATTTTAACGAGTTCCGTACGCGAGCGACGACTGTTTTCAAATTCCGTCTTAATGTCGAGATCGATTGTGACGTTACTTTTATATTTACCCTCAAAACTTTGCTGGAAAGGGCGTAACTCACCACTATTTTTTGCGCTTTTGACACCAAATGACTCGCCTTGAATTCTACCAGATTTATCTTTGTGCAAACTCACGACGCCATCATAGCGCGAATTTGTATACGCAAAACAGACGGGTTCTTCATAGCGAGCCGCTGAAAGGCTTTTCGCCTCAGACGCAATTGTGTCTCCGTCAGGCAAAATCACTTTAGCAGCCGCCTGCGTACAAGCAGGAAGCGCGATGAGCACAGCAAGACTTGCTAAAATATGGCTTAATTTAAGCGGCATGATTATCTCCCTAGGAATCTTCTTACTTACCAAACGCAAAAGCCCTGCAAAAGTTGCAGGGCCGTAAAGAAATCTAAAGATTATTTTCATGTCCGACGAAAAAAGGCGTCAAACGTCAAAAATTACATCTGCATCGCCCATTTTTCGACGTCCATAGCGGCCTGACGCACGGCTTCTGTAATGGTGGGGTGCGCGTGACAGGTGCGCGCGATATCCTCAGAGGCCGCCTTAAACTCCATCGCAACGCAGACTTCGGCAATGAGATCACCTGCATTCGCGCCGATAATATGCGCGCCGAGGATTTCATCTGTCTCTGCATGAGCGAGGATTTTTACAAAACCGTCTGTTTCGTGGTTGGCGCGCGCACGTGAGTTGGCCGTAAACGGAAATTTACCAGTTTTATACGGCGTACCCGCTTCTTTCAGGTCTTGCTCCGTCTTACCGACGCTCGCAATTTCTGGGGCCGTATAAACCACGCCTGGGATAACGTCGTAATTCACATGACCCGCTTTGCCGGCGATCAACTCAGCCGCTGCTACACCTTCGTCTTCGGCTTTATGCGCGAGCATTGGGCCATGCGTGCAGTCGCCCACCGCCCAAATACCTTTCACATTAGTTTTATAGTGATCTGTCTCGATAAAACCGCGCTTATCTGTCGTGACGCCCACGCCTTCAAG
>CALLME010000140.1 GCA_938007945.1 uncultured Caulobacterales bacterium | reverse complement strand
GTCGAAGGTGAATATGATCACCTCCCAGAGCAAGCCTTCTACATGGTCGGCGGCATTGACGACGTGATCGAAAAAGCGGCCAAAATGGCAGCAGCCGCTGCGGCGTAGGTTTAAATCCCTCCCAGTTTTGGGAGGGTTTTTTGAGGTCTGAACATGGCAGATAAATTACAGTTCTCACTTGTCTCGCCTGAGCGTCAGCTTTTTGCGGGCGAAGTTGATCAAGTTGATATCCCTGGGACAGAAGGTGATATGGGCATTTTCCCTGACCATGCACCGCTTATGGCCGCTATCCGCACAGGTGCTATCACGGTCTATAGTGGCGGCGAAGAAACGCAATATTTTGTACAAGGCGGTTTTGCGGATGTGACACCCGAAGGGCTCACGGTTCTCGCGGAACGCGCTGGTCCGCTCGCGGAACTTTCTGCTGATAGTCTGACAGATGATATCGCGAAAGCGGAAGCCAAGCTCGACGGCCTTGAAGGCGAAGCGGCTCTGGCTGTTCGTCAAGACTTGGACGGGTTACGGGCGCTACAGGCTGGTCTGTAATTCGTGAGCGCGCCGCGCGTCATCGCGGTATGTGCTAACCCACATCACAACATGATAAAACCCACCCGTGAGCAGATAGATCTGGTCGCGGGTTTTGGCGTGAAAGACGACGCGCATTACGGGCGCACGGTGCAACATCTTTATGACATGCGCCGTAATCCCGACGCGCCCAATCTGCGCCAAGTTCACCTCATCCACGCCGAGCTTTTTGACGAGGTGGCCGAGGCGGGTTTTGACGTTCAGTCTGGTCAAATGGGTGAGAACATCACAACGCGCGGCATAGACTTGCTACACTTGCCGCGCGGCACAAAACTCTCCATCGGTGAGGCCGAGATTGAAATCACCGGCCTGCGCAATCCCTGCCGCAAACTCAATCAAATCCAAGACGGCCTCATGAAAGCGACACTCGGCAAATGGGATGACGGCACGCTCCTACCCAAAACAGGGGTGATGGCGATTATCACGCGCGGCGGTGTTGTGCGCGCAGGCGACGCAATCAGCGTGCAGCTTCCAGAGGGCCCGCATGAGCGGCTTGCGCCAGTATAGACTGCAAATTTTAAGAGATATTTCTATACTAATTTTAGGAATAAAGTTTATTTTAATAACTGGTTAAATATATTTTAAAGAGCATGAATATAACGTATGATGAAAAGAAAAAACTATATTTTGTGGAGAATCATCATGGCTAAAAGAAAACCTTATTTAAGTGAACAAAAAGCCACTAAATCATTGATGAAAGCTCTCGAAATTGCGCGTAATGCAAATGTGACTGACGAAATGTTAAAAGAGCAACGCATCAGTTTTGCATTTGGTAATGCTATGAACTTAGAGGGTATTACTAAGGATTCTGTGAGAACATCCTCAAATTCAATTCGTTTGCGGGCTCAACAAGGTTAGCGATGATCATTCGTGAAGAAGAGAATCCAGACCTTCATGCGCGAATTCTTGAGCAAAATTTGCTTCGGCAATATGATTTACTAAACAATTGCATAGAAATTGGCCTCTTAAGGGGGCCAGAAGCGTTCGATAAATTTGTACTTTGGGCTTTGAACCAAGCTGCCGTTGCAAACATTATCCATTACGGCGGGCGATATAGGGAAGAACCAATATACGTGGGAGATCATATTCCGCCTCATTTCAATGAGGTAGAAAATTTAATGAGCCGCTTTTTCGGTTTTGTGCATGAAAACTGGGCCATTTCAGATAACCCAATGATATTGCCTGCTTATGTGCTGTGGCGTCTTAATTGGATACATCCATTCGTTGAAGGAAATGGTCGCACGGCAAGAGCGGCCTGTTATTATGTTATTTGTATGAAAGTTGGAGGTCTTTTGCCTGGTCGCAGGATTGTACCAGAGAGAATACGTGATAATAGAGAGCCTTACTACGAAGCTTTGCAGGAGGCAGATAAATACTGGAATGATGGTCATTTTAATGTTGATGCGCTGGCAAACTATTTGGGTGAATTGGTCGAAGCGCAAATTATGGATAAAGATTGAACCACCGTTTAGGCTATCGATTGAAAATTAGCCACATATTACTCGGCCAACTCAGGGGTAACTTCTGCCGCATCACCCTTATCACTCATGCGCGCGTTTCTGTCGGCTTCAGTCGTTACTGTGATAAACAAGACGATCGAAATAAGCGCAAGGCTCGCCGCCACGAGGAAGGGCGCACCTGGAATATAGGGCTTTATGCCGCTGGTGATAATGTGCTGCGTAACACTGATGATGTTCTCAGGGAAGGTGAGTAGGCCCGTGCTCGTCTTGAGGCCCTCATCGCCAAAATAATAAAACGCGCCCGCCATCAGGAAAGGTCCAATCATTAGCGCGAGCCCTTGCGCCGCGCCGATCGCGCCTTGCAGCTCGCCTTGCTCTGATTCCGAGATGCGTGAACTCATCATATTGGTGAGTGCGGGGCCGTAGAGCCCTGCAAAAGCCGCGAAGGGGCCCGCGGCATAAATCACCCAACCCGCATTGGCGCTGCCCATCATGGTGTAGGCAATTACGGACGAGACGATGCCAATGATGCCCGCCCAGAAAAGCCCGACCTTAGGCACGATAATTCGGATAAGCCCGCCTTGGACGATGATACTCGCAATGCCAAATGCGCCAAGCGAGAAGCCCACATCACCAGAACTCCAGCCCAGTCCTTCCATGGTCGAGAAGGCGTAAGTCGTGGGATAAACGGTGTGGGCTGTGGCGAGAAGAAACAGGATAAAGATAAGCGATTTTACGCCCTTGATACGGCCCAACGATTTGAGCGAGCCAAACGGGTTAGAGCGCGCCCAACTGAACGGGCGTCGTTTTTCTGGGGCAAGCGTTTCGGGCAGGAAGATAAAGCCGTAGACGACATTAATTAGCCCGATGATCCCCGCTGCGATGAACGGCACACGCGGCCCCATCTCGCCAAGAAGCCCGCCAACGACAGGGCCAAGCATAAACCCAACGCCAAAGGCCGCGCCTATCAAGCCAAAGTTCTGCGCACGGGTTTCAGGGGGGCTGATATCGGCAACATAAGCATTTGCCGTGCTAAACGTTGCGCCAAATGCGCCGGCGATAATGCGTCCGATAAAGAGAAAGGCGATGGTCGGCGCAAACCCCATGATGAAATAATCCAGACTTAGACCCAGTAGAGAGCCAAGCATGACGGGTCGCCGTCCAAAGCGGTCTGACAGCCCGCCGACGATGGGCATACAAATGAATTGAAAGAGGGCGAACACGAATGTCAGCCACATGCCGTAAACTACAGCTTCATTATTGGGCAAGCCCGAGAGCTCTTTGAGCAGGTCAGGCAGCACGGGGATCATAATTCCAAAGCCGATGGAATTAATCATCACGGTGCTCAGCACGAAAATTATAGCGTTCTTACCGTGGGGATTTTTGCCTGCGCTTGCGGAGCTAACTGTAGACGTTTTGGTCATACTCCCGCCTAAGCTATCTTAGGGGCTGGGCAAAGGATTCAAATTCGGCGACCACCCGTTCATAAACTTTGCGTTTAAACGGTACGACGAGTTCTGGCGCCTCAAGCAGATCCCCCCAACGCCAATCCGTAAATTCGGCTGGTTTATGAAATTTCAAATCAATGTCGGATTTCTGGCCAATAAAGCGGTAGGCGAACCAATATTGTCTTTGCCCGCGCCATTTTTTCATGCGCCCGCGTCCTGTATATTCAGGTGGGAAATCGTAGAAAAGCTGTGTCTCTATGCGCGCGAGCGGGCGGAGTGTTTCAATCGAAATGCCTGTTTCTTCGCGAAGCTCACGCAGTGCGCCAAACTCTGTCGACTCGCCTTTATCAAGGCCGCCTTGCGGAAATTGCCAGATATGATCTGTTTGTTTTCCCGCACGCTTGCCGAGCCAGACTTTGCCCTTTTTATTAAACAGGACAACGCCAGCGGCAGGGCGGTAATCTTCAACGGGGCCTTGAGGGAGCGGCATAACGGTTACCGTACAGGAACGCGAGAGGAGACAGGCGCGAGAGTGAGCCCGCGCGCCTTTAAAGAGTTCACCCACTCTATCACAGCGTCAATGGTTTGCGGATATGAAAATCCAACGCCCACGGGTGCCGTGCCGCCTTGGGCGAGCTTGCTCATGCGCTCTAGCTCGGCTGTGATGTTCGCCGCATCTGGTGTTGTGTCGATAAGCGCGAAGGCTTTGAGAAACGGCAGGCGTGAGGCATTGGCGAGCGTCGGTAGAGACGGAGCCGTCGCAGAGCCGTCAAAGACAAAGCCGACACCAGCGTCTGATAAAGACGCCATCATCGGCACAACATGGTCAGAGCGTTGCAGGAATAAATCGCCGTTGAAATTCGTCACGGCGAAATAACCACTCGCGCGCGAGAGCAATCGGTCAAGATTACGTTTGTTTTGAACAGACGCTTCGCTGCCGACCCGCAATGCCCATTCCGCACCTGGTTCCGCGGGATTGAAATCGGTAGATTCCATCGGCAATTCGAGCAGCACTTCATGGCCACGTTTGCGCGCCGCATTAATATGACTTTGCAGATTAGGCGCATGGGCGGCAAATGACAGCGTTACATCTGCGGGGAGTTCGTTAATCGCACGTTCTGTGAGTGTGCGGTTTATGCCGAGCCCGCCAATCACGAGTGAGATAGGTTTGGTATTGGGAACAGCTGTGTAGGGCCGAGCATAGACCTTAAACGGCGTGCGCCCATCTGAGCCGCGCGCGGGGATAGGGCCGTAGGGCGTGGATTTCGACAGACCTGCGACGGGAGCGGGGATGAGACCCCCGCCAATCGCTTGGCCATTAATTGTGATGTCCCCCAGAGGTGTAACAGTCGGAGATGCATTAGACGCGGCGGGGCCTGCCATAATATCTGTTGCATCGCCGCCAATAGGATTACCAAGTGCATCGCGTTTAAGCTGCGTATCAATTTTTTCTGTGGGGTTCTCGCCTTCCGCGACCTCGCCAAGCAAGTCGGGTAGAGTTTCACTTGTGCCGTTCAGACTATCAAAGGCTGGGGCTTGAGGAACCGGAGCGAGGTCAACACGTTGCTGCGGAATAGCGTCACCCGCATCGCCGTAAATATCGACATATATTGCGACCGCGAGAAGGATACCCAGCAGGACTGTCAGTGCGCCAAAGAGATGCTTCCAAAGCGACACTTTTTTACGTCTACGCCGATAAACAGCACGTCCAGGCAAAGGCTTTGCAGAAGACACGCGTCCAGCCGCGCGGCGCTGCGCGTAAGTCTCGGATTTTGTGTTAAAGCCTTGCTGTCCCATGGCGCTCTAATAGGGCGATTTGGTCGGGCGGTCTACGCGCGATTACGCGCAACAGGTGAATAACATGACTGGGTTTCACCGTGTAAAACCATTGAATGGTAACCTGCGCGAGAGCTAGCGGTTAAATTCCGCAACGAGGCTTTGGTAGCGGGAACTGCGAAGCAAATCTTTGGCTTTGGAAAGCTGATAGTCCTCATCAATAGGCCAGTCCTCAGGCGGATAATCAATGTCCTCATATTTCTCGATGTAATCGCTATCATCTGGATTGCCGAGAGAATTACGGAGGCTGTCTTCGCGGAAACGCTTCTCAAGTTTGCCAGGGTCTGGCGAGAGCGCGACGAGAAGGTCTGGCATAATGCCTCGCCCTTGGATGGAACCCCCTGAGGGCGTGAAATAACGTTGAGTCGTCAGCCGTAGCGCGCCGAGGCTTTCGACAGGAGAGCCAAGCGGAATAACCGATTGCACAGAGCCTTTCCCAAAAGAGCGACGACCCATGACAATGGCGCGACCCCTGTCTTGCAGCGCGCCCGCCACAATTTCCGCAGCAGAGGCTGAACCACTATTGATCAATACCACAATCGGCATATCAGCGTCGTACTGGCCAGGTTTGGCATGGTAACGCTCTGTCTCTTCTGGGGTGCGTCCGCGAGAGGACAGTACTTCGCCGCCGTCCAGAAACAGGCTCGAGACGTCCACAGATTGATCAAGAAGCCCGCCGCGATTACCGCGCAGATCGAGAATAAGGCCCGGAATATCGCCGCCGATTTGGCGTTTCAAATCGTTCATCGCGCGCTCAAGATCGCGGGCGAGATTGTCATTGTTAAACGTCTCAAGAAAGACATAGCCAAGCCCGTCGAGCACGCGGTGACGTACGGCGCGACCGCGCACTTGCTGACGAATGACGACAATGTCTTTCGTCACGTTTTGTGAGTTGAGGACGGTGACTGTCACGGGGTCGCCCGCAAGACCTTTCATGCCTTTAATCGCCTCGTCTAGCGATTTTCCGCGGACTTTTTCGCCTTCAACGGCCGTGATGAAATCGCCTGTGCGGATGCCAGCTTTAAAAGCAGGCCCGTCCTCAAGCGCATATTGCACTTTCACGAGGCCAAGCTCTTGGGTGACTTCAATGCCGAGGCCGCCATATTCGCGGCGCTGCTCTACCTGCTGCTCTTCAAAACGCGCAGGCGGTACGTAGCTCGAATGCGGGTCAAGCGCGCTGAGGGCGCCGTTCATCGCCGCCGCGATAAGTTCATCGTCGGGCGTTTCTTCAACACTCAGGTCACGCACACGCGAAAAGACGTCGCCAAAGAGGCGCAGCTTCTCAATCATCGCTGCATCTTCGGCCCGCTTTTGCGCGTCCGTTTTTTTGCTGTAAACCTGCGCAGTTGCACCTGCGCCAAGCATAAGACTCGCGGCCAGTGTCGCCGCAATCAATCCTGTAGGAAAACGGGACATGACTAGCCCGCAGCCGCCATGAGTGTTTTATAAGTGCCTGTTTTTAAAATCTCGATGGCTTTGTCGAGTTGAAAGTCACCGTCCTCTGAGAAATCAGCGGGTGGATATTCGATTTTGATCTCAGCTTCTTTCTCAGCTTCTGCCGCTTCAAGCTCATTTTTAATCGCATTCGGTAGATCAGATTCGCGGAATGTCTTGCGCGCGTTTTCATCTTCGGGTTCGGCAGCGACAAAGATGTCAGGCTCAATCCCTGTGCCTTGAATAGAACGGCCAGACGGCGTGTAATAGCGCTGTGTAGTGAGGCGTATCGCGCCGTCACGACCCCCGCGCAGTGGAATAATAGATTGCACAGAGCCTTTGCCAAATGAGGTCATACCAACCACAAGCCCGCGTTCGCGGTCTTGGATAGCGCCCGCCACGATTTCAGAGGCTGACGCCGAGGCATTATCAATCAGCACAACAATCGGCACATTTTTGAGCATATCGCCTTTTTCGGCGCTATATTCCTGAACATCATTGCTACGCCGCCCACGCGTTGAAACGACATCGCCGCCGTCCAAAAAGGCGCTGCTGACTTTAATCGACTGGTCGAGAAGCCCGCCTGGATTACGGCGCAAATCAAGCACAAGTCCTGGAAGTTTACCGCCAAGTTCATTACGAGCGGCTGTAATCGCCGTTCTCATTGAACTGTCAGTTTTAGCGTTAAATTGCGAAATACGCACGACAGGAATACCGTCTTTAATTTGATAGGTTGCGCGGTTTTGCGGAATAATAGCTCGCACCATAGTAATTTCTTTGGGGTCTTCGTCTTTGCGCACAATTGTGACGGTGATGGGTTCACCAGGCTTGCCGCGCATCTGATCAACAGCTTCGGTTAGCCCCATGCCGATGAGGCTTTCGCCGTCAATTTCTGTGATATAGTCGCCCGCTTCAATACCTGCTTTTGCGGCAGGCGTGTTATCAATTGGCGCGACGACTTTAACAAAACCGCTATCCGAGGTCACTTCCATGCCGAGCCCGCCATATTCACCATCGGTCACGTCCTGCATATCGCGGAACGTATCGGCATTCATATAGCTGCTATGCGGGTCAAGGCTTTGCAGCATTCCGTTAATTGCGTCCTCAATTAGAAGGTCGTCTTCGACATCGACCACATAGTCAGAGCGCACCCGCGCCATAACATCAGCAAACAATTCAAGCTGCTTAAATGTGTCGACTTTCTTGGAGCTTTCCGCGGCAATCGCAGGGCTCGCCTTAAAATTAGATGTGGCGAATAGCGCAACAGCGGCAATAGTTCCGAGTGCAGGCACGATATACTTCATAATAGCTCCAAATAGTCAGGCCGCGCACAAATAGGGAGCGCTCAGCCAGAGCTACATTTATGCGTTTTTTTCGGCCTCGTGCAAACCCTAACTTCAGTACAAAGCTGTCATCTTTGCGTGATGAGACGCTTTAGAGAGTGAGTGCTCTATCCACGCGCCGTGAAAGCGTCGCCGAGCCAAGGCTTGGGATTAATCGGAGCCCCATTTTTACGCAACTCAATATATAGCTCCGGCGCGGTGGCATTTTGCGGCATAAGTCCAACAGGCTCGCCAATTTTGACCATTTCACCTGAGTCGACAAATATCTCGCCGAGCCCCGTCAGCAACATAAAGTAGTTCTCGCCGACATTTAGGATGACGACGTTGTCATAGTTTTTAAACGCGCCTGCAAATTCGATATGGCCTGTAAACGGCGCTGTGACTTGGGCTTGTTTTCGGGTCGACACGGTCAAACCTTTGCGTCCGCTGCCGTAACCTGATTTCAGCGTGCCCTGAACAGGGGGACGTAAATCCCCGCGCGCATCGGCAAAACGGGTTCCCTCTGGCAGATTGAGAGGCTCTGGCGCGCGACTGCCGCTTTTAGGCTTTACGCGCGGCGTGGCGGCCCCTGGCGCAGGCTTAAGCCGCGGTACGACATCATTTGCGGCGCGCTCAAATTTTTTGATGAGTTCCCGCAAGTCAGAGGCTTTGGCGGCGAGCGCTTTAGCCTCCTCTTGAGCGGCCTTGGCATTATCAGATAGCCGCGCGGCACGTTCGGACTTTTCTTTCACAAGCGCGCGGATTGTTCTTCGTTTCTCGTTCAACGCCGTTTCGGTTTGACCGAGTTTTTCGCGTTCGATAGCAATGTCCTCGCGCACGGCAGCAAGTTCTGTAAGCTGGGTCGATAGGGCCCGCGAACGCGTATCAAGTTGAGCCGTGATATTCGCAATCATCATTGAGGCACGCGCGGCGCTCAGCGTATTCTCTGAGGAGACGAGAACGGCGACGGGGGGTGTGTTTGAGAGCCGTTGCAGCGCGGCGAGAAGTTCGCCTTGCGCTTTGCGGTCATCTGACAGGCGTCCGCTAATTTGCGCCTCTTGGCGGGTAAGTTCAACGAGCCGTGCATCAATCTCGCGGCTCGCTCTCTCATAGCTTGCAGATTCTGCGGCGCTGCGTCGCAAATCCTCCCTAAAAGTCAGGATTTCTGTCTCGACACTCTCTTTTTCAGAGGCGAGCTTATCGGCTTTGGCTTTAGCTTCGGCCTCAGCGCGGGTCAGATCGTCTAGCTCTGATGGGTCAACCGTTTGGGCCGTTGCCGCTGTGCTGACCGCGAGCAGCAAAGATATGAGAACAGCGCGTAACATTAATCGCGATGATAAGGTGCGCTGGTTAAAATTGAAAGCGCGCGATAGAGCTGCTCAGACAGCATAACGCGCACGAGCTTATGCGGCCAAACCTGCGCCCCCAAGCTCCAGCGAATAGCATTGTCTGGTATCTCAGAAGGGTCAAATCCGTCCGCGCCGCCAATGACAAAATGGGTTTCTGAAATACCGTCATCGCGCCAATTTGCGAGTGTCTTGGCAATCTGGCGAGAGGTGAGGGATTTGCCGCGCTCATCCATGACGACGAGCTTATGGGTCGGGTCAAGGCCATGCAGCAGCGTGCGTGTTTCCTCCGCGCGTGACTTTGCACTGCGTAAGTCGATTTGAGTCTCGGAAATAGAGAGAAAGCCGCAAGCCTTGGACAAGCCCTCTGAGCGGCGCAGATAATCGTCCACTAACTCGCGCTCTGGACCTTTGCGGATAACACCGCCCGCGCGAATGTTTAGCCGCATGAGTTTTGTCTAGTCTTCTAAAGACGGGTCAGCAGGGGCAAGCGCGCGCACGCTCTCAGGCAAGGGGACAGACCAAATCTTCTCAAGATTATAAAACGCCCGCACTTCGGGTCGGAAGAGATGCAAAATCACATCACCCGCATCAATTAAAACCCAATCGGCCGCGTCTTGCCCTTCGATACCGAGGTCGCGGTGGCCGTCATCTTTAAGGCCTTGAATGACATAATCCGCCAGCGCGCTGACATGACGGTTCGAGCGGCCAGAGGCCACAATCATAAAATCAGCCACAGACGACTTGCCCGCAATATCAATTTCGATGACGTCTTGGGCGGAGTTCTCATCCAAAATAGAGACAATCTGATCTGAGATTTTCTTCGCCGCTTTGACGTCCGCGGTCGGACGCGGCTTGTTGTTCAGATTTACGCCCATATGGCCATTGGTGGTTTTATCAACGGGGACTTTTGGGCTGTTTTTATCAATGATAGGCAGGGGATCTCTCCATGAATTTAATTCGCCTCACTTAACATGATTTGCACGGTCTGGCTATCGCTGTGATGCACGAATGGCAGAGGAAGACAGACGGCTTAAGGGCGAGGTGATATAGGTCCAAGCGGGGGCGTGTTTGCCTGCTAAAATATGGGCTTGCGCTTCTGGCACGCGGGCATGGCGGTATTGCCGTGCCGCTTGTCCGAGACGCGCGCGAAAATGCGGCGCGCCAGAATTGGTGGGGCGCGCGATAATCGCAATCGGCATGGTGTGCATAATCTCTTGCCAGTTTTTCCAGCGTGGGAGTTGCGCGAAATTATCCGCCCCCATTAGAAAGACAAAGCGATTTTGCGCATAGAGCCTGCGGGCGAGGCGCAACGTGTCTATCGTGTATTGCGCGTCGTGATCGACTTCTAGGCGCGAGATTTTCATATGGCGCGAGAGCGGGAGTTTGCGCACAGTTGCAACGCGAGAATCGTAGCTCGGCTGTTCAGGCTTAAGCGGGTTTTGCGGGCTAACGAGCCACCAGATTTCGTCTAAGTTTAGCGCGCGCAGAGCCGTCTCTGCTACGTGTAAATGCCCCATATGGGCGGGATTAAATGAGCCACCAAATAGCCCAACCTTGAGGCCGCTTTTGCGCTTTTTTACGGTGGAACTAGCCGTCACGAACGCGTTTGACCGTTGCTCGTGACGCGGTATTTAAAGGTTGTCAGATGCTTTGCACCGACAGGACCTCGGGCGTGAAGGCGGCCTGTCGCAATGCCGATTTCTGCGCCAAATCCAAACTCGCCCCCGTCCGCAAATTGGGTCGAGGTATTATGCATACAAATGGCGCTATCAACTTCGCGCAGGAACCGCGCGGCAGCGTCCGCGTCTTCGCAAATTATACAGTCCGTGTGTCCGCTGCCGTAAGTCGCGATATGGGTGAGGGCGTCCTCTAGCCTGTCCACAAGGCGCACATTAATGATGGCGGCGAGGTGTTCGGTTTGAAAATCTGTCTCAGATGCAAGTTTTGCGGTTGAGAAGAGCGCGCAAACATCAGCATCGCCTCGAATTTCGCAGTCTCCCTCTGTGAGTGCGTGAAGAAGTTTCGGCACCGCAACATCAGCGATCTCGCGGTCAATCAGGAGAGTTTCGGTCGAGCCGCATACGCCCGTGCGCCGCAACTTCGCATTCAGCACGAGCCGCTCCGCCTTCTCTAGGTCAGCGCTTTTATGAACATAGCTATGATTGAGCCCTTCAAGGTGAGCGAGCACAGGGACGCGGGCATCTTTTTGCACACGCGCAATCAGGCCTTTGCCGCCGCGTGGGATAATCATGTCTACCGCGCCGTCAATCCCGCCGAGAAGCGCGCCGACAGCCGCGCGGTCTGTCGTGTCGATATATTGCACGCAGGCTGCGTGTAGGCCCGCCGCCGCAAGACCTGTCCGCATCGCGCTATAAATCGCGAGGTTAGAGTGCATCGCCTCTGACCCGCCGCGCAAGATACATCCATTGCCAGATTTTACCGCGAGCGCGCCAGCGTCTGCCGTGACGTTGGGGCGGCTTTCGTAAATCATGCCGATGATGCCAATGGGCACGCGCACTTTTTCAAAACTGAGTCCGTTATTTTCACTCCAGCTTTCGTCAATCTGGCCGACAGGGTCGGGCAAGGCGGCGATGGCGTCTAGGCCATCAGCTATGCCGTCAATACGAGCCGCGTCTAAACGGAGCCTGTCGAGCATGGCGGGAGAGAGGCCTTTGTCGCGCCCTGCCGCCATATCTTTTTCATTTGCCGTGACAATCGCGGCGCTATTCGCGCGGATGTTTTTGGCCATGTTGCGTATGGCTTGATTGCGGACTTCGCTGCTTGATGTGCGGAGCACATTTTGTGCCGTGCGCGCGGCGCGGCCGAGCTCTGCCATATAATCGTCGAGGGTTTTGAAATTTGAAAATTGAACACTCATAATTCTGTCACTACCAGATTATCGCGGTGAACCAAAGCGGCCCCGTTACTATAGCCGAGCCGCGTCTCAATATCGCGCGAGTGGCGACCCATAATGTCGCGCGCATCTGCCACGTCATAAGAGATAAGCCCGCGCGCGAGTTCGGTCCCCGTCTCTGAGATAAGTGTCACGGCGTCGCCTTTTTTAAACTCACCTGTGATTTTTGTGACGCCTGCCGCAAGGAGGCTTTTGCCTTTTGCCAAAGCCTTTTGCGCGCCCGCATCCAATGTGAGCGTGCCT